>JARLFX010000031.1 GCA_031296355.1 Acidobacteriaceae bacterium | reverse complement strand
GGGATGAGCTGGAGCAGGCGGTCAACGTTGCGGTTGACGAGAGGAAGGTTATCGATTTCGACGTTGGAGACGGTTGCGCCTAGGGTAGAATCGCTGAGATTGACCAGCGGAACGTCGGCAGTGACGCTGACAGTTTCGCTTTGCCCGCCGATGTCGAGGGTGAGATTCAACGTGGCATCCTGCATGACGGAGAGGACGATGCCGCTGCGCTCGAGAGTTTTGAAGTTGGGAGCGGTCACGACGACTTTATAAGGGCCGATAGGAAGAAATTCTTCGTGAAAAGAACCGTCTGCCTTGGAGACGGCGGTGCGGGTGAAATTCGTGTTTGTCTGTGTCAGGGTGATCTGTGCACTTGGAACGACGGCGCCAGTGGCGTCCGTGATGGTTCCGGAAAGACTGGCCGTGCTGAGCTGCGCGGATGCTCCCATGGCCGCAAAAGCGGCAATGAACAACATCAACAGCGCTCTGCGTAATGTGGATTTAAACTGCATTGATTGGCTCTCCCTTCAAGGTGTAACTGAACTTACTGGTTGACTGCTGGGCCCATGGATTTCCAGGCGGGCGGCGCGAACAGATTGGCGCACTTTCACCTGGAGTTCAGGCGTTCAGGCCGGACAGATCGGATAGCGAGCCCATGCAGGGCGCTACCAGATTTTTGCCGGCAAAGTATTCGGTGTTTCCTGACAAACGATTGCCTCTGATACTTCCTGGGGGCGGCTGGCATGTGTTATCGTTATCACACGCTGAACACTACCATGATTCGCACAGAGTAGTAAAGCTCCTAACGGAGCCCTCGCGCACTTCAAAATCCACCCACCGCCGAGCCGCATCCTTCCCTCCGAAAACAGACTCGATACCCCGGAATCTTCACTCGCAAATTGCGAGGATGAATTCAAAATTCGGCAAAACCTACAAATATCTGCTTCTTAATAGTCGAAGCGCACCTATATTCTCCTTGCCGGACACGATAGGCAAGTGACTCACCGTTTGCCCCAACGCGCTCAGGCTATCTGGTGCATATTGTTTGCGTTAGCGATCCAGATCGCCTTGTGTCAAACGTCGGTTCGGGTGTTTAATGGGGGCGATAGTATCATTGAGTTTGTAACCATGAACAGGGAAAGCACACTCCGGGAGACTTGGCACCCCCAAACGACGGAGGAGCGCGGCGCTGTTCTTGTGGAGCTGAAGGCGATTGCGGCCAGCCCTCACTTCTGTAACAGCAAGCGCTATCCCGCGCT
>JARLFX010000246.1 GCA_031296355.1 Acidobacteriaceae bacterium | reverse complement strand
GGTCGAAATTCTCAAAAACATCTGCTACATTGGTATGTTCTTGATCACGCCGGCGACTGTCATCATATTTTAAACCACTTGATAAAATTTTAGCGGCTTGGGATACACCAACCACACCATCTGCTAATGACGCTGCTGTTGCCTCTCTTTTGTTTGTCATTCCGCCGCGTAGCGGCGGAATCTGCTTTTTCCGTTGCGGTTGTCATTTCCCTTGTCTTTATAGTATTTCCCCCCCAGGGGATAGATTTTCGTGGTGCGAGCGAAAAGCAGATTCCTCCGCTGCGCTGCGGAATGACAAACAAAAGGCTGCGGAATGACAAACAGCAAGCACAACTGCAACCACAAAAGAGCTATATGTCGATACGGCCTAGGCAGAGCGACGAGCCGGTAGCTTCCCCGTTCAGATTTCCAAGCGGGAGTCGTCGATGGCGAGGCGAACGTTGCCGTCGGACTTGGCCAGTCTGCGAACAGCCTCCATCTTGTCGACGCCAGCCTTCAGCATCACAACAGCAATGGGGATCGACTTGCCTGCGGACTTGATGGTGCGGATTGCCGTATCGCGATCCAGATTGCAGATGCGCATTAGCACACGAATGCCGCGCTCTACCAGCTTGGCGTTCTTCATGTGTACGTTGACCATCAGATTGTCATAGACGTATCCGCGACGGGTCATGGCGCCGGTGGTAATCATGTTGCAGACCATCTTCTGCGCGGTTCCGGCCTTCATGCGCGTGGAGCCGGAGACGACCTCGGGGCCGACCTCGACGACGATCGTCGTATCGGCGACCTCGGCCAGCGGCGTGTTCTGGTTGCAGGTAATGGCGGCGGTGATGGCTCCGCGGGCGCGCGCGTACTCCACTGCGCCGATGACGTACGGAGTGTTGCCCGAGGCCGAAACGCCGATGACGATGTCCTTGCGCGTGGGGCGGCGACGTGCAATGTCGCGTTGGCCCAGTTCGGGCGAGTCTTCGTTGACGTCCGACGCACTGGCGAGAGCCTTGGGTCCGCCGGCCATGATGTACTGTACCTGCGAGGGAAGCGTGGAGTAGCTGGGCGGGCACTCGGAGGAGTCCAGCGCGGCGATGCGTCCGCTGGAGCCTGCTCCGGCGTAGATCAGCCGTCCGCCATCGCGCAGGGCGCGGGCCACAATGTCGATGACGACGGCGATCTCTGGCAGCGCTTTCTTGACCGCAGCCGCGACCTTGGCGTCTTCGTGGTTGATAATGCGGGCGATCTCCAGAGCTGACTTGGTGTCAAAGCCTTCGGATGCCGCGTTGGAGGTCTCGGTTGCAATCTCTTGCGGGCCTTCCATGACCTGCACGGGAGTTTTTCGCATGCCTGTCTGATCCATCATGGATAGTGTTGCCATAAGCTCCTGCCGCCGTGGGATAAGTTTATTTTAGCTTGTTTGTCGGTCGGGTACATGCCGCATTATGGAATGCGTCAGAGACTCCATTTCCAAGCATACATCGCAACGAGGCTATATGCATCTGGGAAGAGTCGAAAGCATACAATTCGACGCTTTTGACAGCAAAATGCTTCGGCTGCGTCTAATCTATATATGTGGGTCGTGCGAGGGACGGGGCCGCGCGACGGGGGTGAGGTGAGAGCGTGATCGATCAGGGGCAGGTTGGGGAAGAGAAGCCAGAGCAGGCGCAGACCGCAGCAGGCAACAGCGGCGACTCGCGCTCGAACAACGGATGGCACTCCTGGCTGCGCGACCTGGTCGCGTCAATCATCGTATCGATGATTATCATCATCTTTCTCTACCAGCCGGTGCGCGTCGAGGGAACCAGCATGTTGCCCGTGCTGGAGGATCAGGATCGCCTGTTCATCAACAAGATCGCCTACCGAGTGGGCGAGATTCATCCCGGCGACGTGGTCGTCTTTCAATATCCGCGCGACCATACCAAGAGCTACATCAAGCGCGTCATCGCAAAGCCCGGCGACGACCTGCGCATTGACCACGGACGCGTCTACGTCAACGGCGCGCGCCTGCACGAACCCTACGTCCCAAGCCGCTTTGACGACGAACGCTCGCTGGCGGAGACGGTTCTGCCACCCAACGAGTACTTCGTCATGGGAGATCACCGCTCCATCTCCAGCGATAGCCGCGACTTCGGGCCGGTCGATCGCCAACTGATCTATGGCAAGGCGGCCTTCGTCTACTGGCCAATGGAGCAGGTCGGCGTCGTTCGGTAATGCGGTTGATAAAGGGCCAAAGGCCCGTTCTATACCAGCCTAGGCCGAAGGCCTAGGCTTACGTTCAGCGAAAGGAGACAAGGGTATAACCTCAACGAACGAATGACTCAGAACTCTAACCCCAGCCTTCAACTCGCCCGTTATGCGCGGAGCGACTGGGGAATCCGCGGAGTCATCTTGGTCGAGGCGCGATGCATGACCTCCAACTCCGCAGGCGCGAAGAGATCTGGAGGAATCCCGCCAACTGCAACAAAGCCGGGACTGTCGCCCAGCGCCTGCGAGATCTGATTCCAGCGCAGGAAGGGAGACGTGGTGGGCAGCAGGACAAGACGTCGCTTCTGCTCCGGCAGAGCGAAGTAGGCCGCCCAGATCGCAAG
>JARLFX010000245.1 GCA_031296355.1 Acidobacteriaceae bacterium | reverse complement strand
CTTGAGCTTGAGGATGACGGCTTCGATGGCGGCTTCGCCCGCTTCACCGGGTTCGACGCGGCGGCGGAGGAGGCGCTTGAGGCCGGCGACGGTGCGCATGGTGCTGGTGAGCGCGCGGACGGCGTACTCGTAGAGCGCGGGGGCGGACAGCATCTTCGGCTTGCGGGGGCCTTTTTTTTGCGATGCGAAGGGCACGGCGGGCAATATCCTCTGGGCAAGTCTAACGCGGCAGGGGGTGCGGGAATCTAAACGCGGGGATTCGCGTCTAAAGTAGAGCCAGCAGAGTGATGTTTGACAGGAGTTTAGCCGCCGTATGAAGCCAGCCCTCCGGATGTTGATTGCGATTGTGTTTGTGATGGGAGCGCCGGCGCTGCTGTGCGGGCAGGGCAAGGGCGGGAGTGCATCGATTACGCCGGTGGCCGCGGCGGCGGACGCGGGATTTGGCGCGTTGGACCCAACGCCTCCGACGGGCATGACAGCGGAGCAGGTGATTGCGAAGTTTGCGGCGCGGGAGAGCGAGTTTGACGATGCGCGGCGTGACTACGGCTTTCGGCAGAATGTGCGCGTGCAGACGCTGGACGACGACAAAAAGGTGGACGGCGAGTACCAGGAGACGACGGACATCAGCTTTACGCGTGATGGCAAGCGCGTGGAGACGGTGGTGTTTGCACCGGCCAACAGCCTGACGAAGATCACGATGTCGCAGCAGGATTTTTCTGACATTGAGCACCGGCTGCCGTTTGTGCTGACGACGGCGGACCTGCCGGATTACAACATCACGTATCTAGGACGGCAGAAGGTAGATGAGGTGGACACGTACGTGTTCCAGGCCGGGCCGAAGGTGATGGAGAAGGGGCGCAGGTATTTTCAAGGGAAGGTGTGGGTGGACCAGCAGGATTCGCAGATCGTGCTGATCGACGGGCGCAGCGTGCCGGATGATGTGCGCAAGGGGCATGAGGATCTTTCGCCGCCGTACACAACGTATTACGAGCAGGTGGATGGCGATTACTGGTTTCCGACGTATACCAAGGGCGAGGGGATGCTGAATTTTTCCGGCGGCAGCGGATACCTGAGCCAGTCCGTACACATCCGGCAGATCATTACATACTCAAACTACAAGCGGTTCCGGTCGCGGAGCCGGGTGATCTACAACGGGCAAGAGGTGAAACGTACGCCGGGAGAGGACAAGGGTACGCCGGCGGAGCCGAAGTAGGGTTGGTGGAGTGGACCTGGAGCGTTTGTGGCCTGAAAACCTTTGCGCGCGTCGCGCGGCCCTCGCTTCGCGAGGCTATCCCACATCTCCGCGATAATACCGCGTAGATATGGGGCACCCAGATTTGTGGCTGGTAGAGCGGCGTGAATCCGGCTATACTTTTTTCACAGAGGCGGACAACCCCTCTCGCGAATGAGGTGCATCTTCAGCAGGAGAGCCTTCAGCAGCAGCCAATCCGATGCCGCACAGGGCGCACCGTTTGACGCGTCCGCATGGCGTGCGATTGTGCGTGTGCTGCGAAGTCCCCTGGCAGGCACCTTTGGCCGCACCCTTACTACCCCCCTGCACGATCTTGGCTCTGTACTGTTTCCTTCCCCTTGCCGGCTCTGCGCTGGACCGTTGCTGCGTGTGAATCCCGCACCGGTCTGTGACGATTGCCTGGCCCGATTGATTCCGCACTCCATGGATATCTGCGAACGCTGTGGCGAGAACCTCGGCGAGGAGGCCTTTTTCCGCACGGGGCCGGCGGAGTGCCGCACCTGCCGACTGGCGCCGCCGGAGTTTGAACGGGCGGTGGCCTATGGGACGTATCACGATGAGATGCGGCGCTCGCTGCATCTGCTGAAGTATGAGCGCATTACCGCGATGGCGAAGCCGCTGGGCGGGTTGCTGGCGCAGGCCATGCTGACGCTGGTGGCGGATGCGCCGGTGAAGATGCTGGTGATTGCGGTGCCGCTGTATGCATCCAAAGAGAGAAGCCGCGGATATAACCAATCGATTTTGCTGGCGGATGTAGCGTTGGCGGCGGTGAGGGCGCAGCGCCCGCAGTGGAAGCTGGAGGCGGCGCACCGCAGGTTGACGCGCACGCGCGATACGGAGAGCCAGTTTGGGCTGGCTCCACAGCAGCGGCGCAGCAATCTGAAGAACGCATTTGCAGTGGCAGAGAAGGATGCTGTTCGCGGCGAAGATGTACTGCTGGTGGATGACATTTACACCACAGGAGCTACGGCGAGGGAGTGTTCGCGGGCGCTGCTGAAGGCGGGGGCCAGCTCCGTGCGGGTGGCAACACTGGCGCGGGCGCAGGTGGATACCTATGCAACGTGGAGACCTGCGGCGAGCAGGCAAGAGTTGACGGTGCAGTAAGAGGAGAAGAGTTCGCGCAGTACAAGTTTCGCCACATCTCGATTGCAATCACTTTTTGGAGGCACGATGGTACTGGCAAAGACAGCGGTTCACCCACGCAAGCAGAAGTCACTGGCGAAGTGCCACACCATGCGTACGGCATGGCAGGACGGGGAGAATGGCCCCGGCGGCGACCGGACTCGCGGCTCGTCGCCGATGACCACACCGGTGCTGGTGCTGAACGCCTCCTACGAGCCGATCAATATTTGCGGGGCGCGACGCGCGCTAGTGCTGGTGCTGAAGGGCGTGGCACGCACGGAAGAGCAGCAGGGCGCGATGCTGCATGCCGCGCGCATGAATGTGGCGATGCCATCGGTGATCCGGCTGCTGGAGTACCGGCGGATTCCGCACCAGACGCGGGCGCTCTCGCGGAAGAATATTCTGCTGCGCGACCGCAACAGCTGCCAGTACTGCGGGGTGATCCTGACGTCGGCTGAGTTGACGCTGGACCACGTGATTCCGCGTTCGCGGGGCGGGCTCTCGACCTGGGAGAACCTGGTGGCGTGCTGCCACAACTGCAACCGCCGCAAGGGCAACCAGATGCTGCATGAGCTGCGCGAGATGAAGCTGATCCGCGAGCCGAGGCCGTTTACGCTGCACACCAGCCGGCATATTATGCGGGCGATCGGCGGGAATGACGAGCAGTGGCGGAAGTATTTGTACTTCTGAGGGGTGTTTGGCGCGCACGAGCCCTGAGCAGGAGTGCAGCGGAAGTGGGATGCGCCGGGATCCTTCGCGCAAGGGCGCGCTCAGGATGACAAATCAACAAAATGATTCAGAATGACAACCACGCTCAGGCGGATTCGGCTAGGTCGCGGGCGGTTTGGCGGGCGGCGCGGATGAGGTCTGGGAGGCCGACGCCGTTGTAGGCGTTACCGATCAGGCGCAGGTTGTGGGGAAGGCGCTGCATGAGCTGGGCGATGCGTTCGGTGTGGCTGACGGCGTATTGCGGCAGGGAACGCGGCCAGCGGCGGACGATGGCGAGGTGCGGCGCGGGCAGGGTACCGAGGACGGAGCTTAATTCTTTGAGTGCGAGCTGACGGAGGTCGGCGTCGGTGGTCTGCATCCAGTGGTCTCCGCTGAAGAAGGTGCGGAGCATGGAAGAGCCGGGAGGGACGCGGCCGGCGAACTTCTGATGGGTGAAGGTGGCGGCGAGGAGCGGAGTGTTTGCTTCTGGCAAAGCGAGGAAGCCGAAGCCGGGCGGCAGGGTGATGGGTTCGGCGAAAGCCAGGGCGACGATGGCTGCGGAGCTGGCTTCGGTGGGGAGCAGATCGGCGGCAGTTGCGTCGATGGGGCGCAGAAGGGTTGCGGTTGCGTCGGCGGGTGTGGCGAGGATGACGGAGTCGAACTCTTCTGCGGTGTTTGCGAAGTGCACGCGCCAGCGGGAGCCGGAGGATTCGAGCGCGGTGATTGGGGTGTTGAGACGAACGTCGCTGAGGTGCAGCGACATGGCGTCGATCAGCGCGCCCATGCCGTCGCGCAGGGTGGTGAAGACGGCGGAGGTGGAGGCGGATTTTCTGGCGGCGAGGGCGGCGATGAGGCTGCCGTGCTCGCGCTCCATGGCGACGAGGGCGGGCATGACGGCGCGGACGCTGAGGGTCTCGACATCGCCGCCGAAGACTCCGGCGAGGAGGGGCGCGGCGAAGGTGCGGGTGACTTCGTCGCCGAAGTGGCGGCGGACGAAGCTGGCGACGGACTCGTCTTGCTGGGGGGCGGAGGCTTTGAGTTCGGCGGCGCGGTGGGGTTCTTCGCGGTAGGCCTGTTTGGCGGCCTGGCTGAGGAGCGGGGAGTTTTCGATAGCGGCGCGGTCGGTGGGGACCATGAGGCGCATGGCTTGCGGGATGGCTTCGAGTTTTCTGCTGCCGGAACGCTGGCACAGGAGGTAGGTGCGGCGCTGGGCGTCGAGCGAGGGGAGCGTGGGGAGGGCGAGTTCGGCGGCGAGTTCGCTGGCCCAGGGCTTGTCTGTGACCCAGGCTTCGGGGCCGCATTCGATGGTGTAATCGCCGGCGCGGACGGTCTCGATGATGCCGCCGAGGCGGGAGGTGGCTTCGAAGAGCGTGGCGGTGATGGGTGCGCCGTCGGCCTGCAGGCGGGCGAGCTGGTAGGCTGCTGTGACTCCTGCTATGCCGCCGCCGAGGATTGCGATCTTCATGGGGTGTGCTCGCTTAGCTGGGACGATGGGCGGCGGGGGCGGGTTCTGCTTCGAGAAGGCGCGGGGTGCGGGATTCGGCTTGCTGCGCTAATGCGGCGAGGGCTTCGGTGAGGAGGGGGGAGTCGTTCAGACTTTCGGCGCGCCAGAGGGGGAGGCCGAGGTCTTGGGCCGTCTTCTGGAAGGCGATGTCGATGTCGTAGAGGACTTCGACGTGATCGCAGACGAAGCCGATGGGCTGTAGCACAATGCCGGGTGCGCCTTCCTGCTTGAGGGCGGTGAGGGTGTCTTCGACAGAGGGGCCGATCCACGGGCCGCCCGCGACGCCCTGGCTCTGGAAGGCGAAGTACCATTGCTCGATCTCCGGCAATTGCGCGGCGACGAGGGCGGCGGTGTGTCTGGCTTCGACGGCGTAGGCATCGGGGGCTTCGCCCTGCACGGTGCGGCAGGGGACGGAGTGGGCGGTGAAGAGCACGGGAAGTTTTTGGCCGCTGGCGGTGCAGGCGGCAGACCAGGCAGCGCGCAGGCGCTGGGCGAAGGCAGCGATGAGCTGCGGCTGCGAGGCCCAGCCTTCAATGAAGTCGACGGGGAAAGCGCCATCGATCGCGGTGGCGAGGGCGCGCTTGTAGAGGCCGATGCTGGTGCGGGAGGTCTGGGGCGCGAGGCAGATGACGGTGGCGGATTCGACGCCGTCGGCCTTCATTTGGGCGACGGTGTCGGCGATGTAGGGGTGCCAGTTGCGCATGCCAACGTAGACGGGGACGCGGAGCAGGTCGTGGAGCATCGCGGCCTGGCGGAGCGTCCAGCGGGTGAGGGGCGGGGGCTCGGGGCCGGGCTCGCTGGCGAGGCCGATCTCGGCGTAGCGTTGCTGTAGCTCTTCGACGACGTGCTGCGGCATGGGGCGGCCACCGACGACTTTGCTGAGATATTCGGGCATCTCGCCGAGGGTGTCTGGCGTGCCGTGGGCGAGGAGAAGGATAGCTCTCATGTCCGCGCCGTCTGGGCTGAGAACTCCTTCACGAGTTCGACGACGCGCTGGACGTTTTCGACCGGAGTGCCGGGGACGATGCCGTGGCCGAGGTTGAAGATGTGTCCGTTGCGGCCATTGGCGGCGGTGAAGATCTCCTGTACGCGACGGCGCAGGACGGATCCGGGCGCGAAGAGGGTGATGGGGTCGAGGTTGCCCTGCACGGCGCGGTCGTGGCCGATAGCGCGCCAGCCTTCGTCGAGGGGAACGCGCCAGTCGAGGCCGAGGACATCGGCCTGGGTCTCGCGCATGGTGGAGAGCTGGGAGGCGGTATCGACGCCGAAGTAGATGACGGGGACGCCGAGTGCACGCACGGCCTGAACGAGGCGGGTGGTGGCTGGCAGAACGTATTCGCGATAGTCGGCGACAGAGAGTGCGCCGGCCCAGCTATCGAAGATCTGGATAACGTCGGCGCCGGCTTCGACCTGCTGCGCGGCAAAGCCGATGAGGACTTCGATGAGCTTTTCCATCAGTGCGGCCCAGGCGCCGGGGTCGGAGTACATCATGCGCTTGGTCTCGATGTAGTTGCGGGAGCTGCCGCCCTCGATCATGTAGCTGGCGAGGGTGAAGGGCGCGCCGCAGAAGCCGATGATGCCGAGGGTGTCGCCGTCGGGGCGCGGGGCTGAGAAGTGTTTGGCGACCTTGGCGATGGCTTCGGCGACGTAGCCGAGGTCGGCGGTGCGGTCGGTGCGGAGAGCGTCAATCTGCTGGCGGGTGCGGATAGGCTCGCGGACGACGGGACCTTCGCCGGCGAGGAACTCGAAATCGAGGCCCATGGGGGTGAAGGGGAGCAGGAGGTCGGCGAAGATGATGGCTGCATCGACGCCGAGCTTTTCAGCGGCGGTGATGGTGACTTCGGCGGCGATCTCGGGCTTGCGGCAGATGTCGAGCAGGGAATGGTGCTTGCGGACGGCCATGTACTCCGGCATGTAGCGGCCGGCCTGACGCAGGAACCAGACGGGGGTGCGGTCTACGGGCAGGCGGAGACAGGCGCGGACGAATCGGCTGGTGGAGGGTGTTGTTTCGGAAGGGCTCATTTGCGGCTGACTCAGGAAAAGGATTGTAAAGATTCAGCGTAGCATTTTCGCGGGAATTCTGGCGGGGGATAACAACGACAACGGCCTTCGTTGGGTGGGGTGTCGTGCAGCGATAAAAACAACTGCGGGGGTCCTTCGCTAAACGCTCAGGATGACGACGGGTTGAAGGTTGATGATCGGATTGGAGTTTAGTGGCGGTGGAAGATTTGCGCGCCCATTCGACTTCGCTCAGGACAGGCTCTGCGCGGCCCACGCTATGCGAGGCTATCCCACTCATCGCAAAAAACGCGATGAATGGGGCACCCAGAGTGTTGGGCACTATGAAGCTGTCGTGAGGATGGGTACCCGGATTCGTGGCTGGGGGGGGACTGTTAGCGGTGGCGGTGGAAGTGCGGGCGGTTGAAGTCAAAGCGGTAGTCTGCGCCGACGCTGTAGAGGCGGGGATGAAAGATGGTGGTGGTGGCGCCGCCGCCGAGGTTCCAGCGCTGGAGCATGATATCGGCGCGGAGGCCGATGCGGGGAGTCAGGAGGTAGTCCACGCCGGCGCCGCCGCTGAAGACGGTGGAATCGTCATGCGAATAGGGACCGGTGGGATAGATGACGGGATGGGCAAAGGTGATGTAGCCCTTGCCGATGAAGGCGAAGGCGTAGGGACGGATGCGATTGAGGTTCAACTCGACGCGGGGGCCGAAGTTGTAGGTGTGCTCGGAGACATCGCTGCCCGGAGCGAAGGTGGCGCGGAGCTCCAGCGAGGGCTGAATGACGCTGAGCGGGCGAAAGTTGAGATCGGCGCCGAAGCTGATGCCGTTGTTATTCGAGGGATAGTAATGCGGCTGTACGTAGGAGAAGAGGCCGAATACCTGCAGGCTTGCGGCCTGCTGCTTCGTGGGGATCTCCTGCGCTGAGGCGGTGACGCTGATTAGTGCAGCGATAAGCGCTGTGGTGAACCAACCCAATGCCGTACTGAACCTGCTTTTCTGCATGCGTACCGATTCCCGTCTGTCTACTATGATGCAGACCGGGGAAGAGGCTGCATTGCGTGTGATGAACATGGGTTTAGCCATAGGCTACAGAATTTATGCGTCCTATTGGCAGCCGTCTCGTTCTATTCTTTAGAAGCTGATTCTGACGCTGCGATTACCCCCTTTGGAGTGTTCATGAACCGCAAATATTGTGTACTGGCTTTGCTGCCTCTGGCTGCGAGCTGCGCCCTGGCGCAACAGGTGCTGACTGGCCAAAACGCATTCACGGATTTCACCAAGCAGGCGCCGGGGGTGAGGCGCAAGCTGACCGTGGGTGACCTGCCCAAACCCTATGCGACGCAGAGTGTGGATGTGCGTAATACGCCGGTGCCTCGGCCTGCAAACGCGTGGCCGGCGGTGCCCAAGGGGTTCAAGGTGGAGCTGTACGCCGCCGAGATTCCTGCGCCGCGGCTTATCCGCACGGCTCCGAATGGCGATCTGTTTGTCGCGGCGAGCGAGTCAAACCAGATCCTGGTGTTTCGCGGTGTGACGGATAAGGGCAAGCCGAAGTTGATCTCCGTCTTCACGACGGAGGTGACGCAGCCTTTCGGGGTCAATTTTTATCCAAGGGGACCGAACCCGAAGTGGGTTTACATCGGCAATACGGACTCAGTGGTTCGATTTGCCTATAAGAATGGCGATCTGAAGGCGACGGGACATGCGGAGAAGCTGGCTGATATTCCGGGCGGGGGCAGGCTGCGCGGCGGCGGACACTGGACGCGGGATGTGGTGTTCTCGCAGGACGGAACGAAGATGTTTGTTTCGGTGGGCTCACACTCCAATGTGGATGATGCGGACACGCATCCGGAGGAGTTTCATCGCGCGGATGTGCTGGAGTTCACGCCGGAGGGAAAGTTTGTGAAGGTGTATGCATCGGGGATTCGCAACTGTGTGGGCGAGGCGGTAAATCCGATCACGGGCGAACTGTGGTGCTCGACGAACGAACGCGATGCGCTGGGCGACAACCTGGTGCCGGACTACATCACGCATGTGCAGGAGGATGGATTTTACGGCTGGCCGTGGTGGTACATGGGGCCGAACCAGGACCCTCGGCATGAGGGGAAGCATCCTGAGCTGAAGGACAAGGTGATTACGCCGGATGTGCTGCTGCAGCCGCATGATGCTTCGCTGGAGATGACGTTCATTGACGGGAAGCAGTTTCCGGCGCAGTACCGTGGCGATGCGTTTGCGGCGGAGCATGGGTCGTGGAACAAGCATGTGAAGACGGGGTATGAGCTGATTCGCGTGCCGATGAAGAATGGTCACGCGACCGGCGAGTATGAGGATTTCATGACGGGATTTGTGACGCCGGAGGGCGATACGTGGGGGCGTCCGGTGGGAGTGACCGAGGGCGCGGATGGGTCGCTGTTCGTGACCGATGATGGGTCGAACAGCATCTGGCACATTATTTACACGGGGAAATAAGACAGGGATTATGGAGTAGGGGTTAGAGCTTTGGTGAATCGGGGGCGGATCCAGGTCATGTAGACCATGACGGACTCGGTTGCGAAAAAGATCAGGGGTTGGGCGGCGTGCTGGACGTCCCATTTGGTGATGGCGGGAAGCGCGAAGAGGCAGGAGAGGAAGTAGATCATCCAGGCGGCTTTGTTTTCTTTTTCGGGTTCGCGATATCCGTGGACGAAGGTGGGGATGGAGCCGATGAAGAGGACTGCAAGGCTGGTGAGCAGGCCGTAGGTGGGGCTGAAGAACATCAGGCAGAGGCCGATGGCAGCGCCAGCGATGCAGGCGATGTCAAGCTGGGACCAGCCGGAGGCTCCGCGGCGGAGGGCGAGGATTGCGACAATCCAGACACCAAGCACGGCGCCGATGATCTGGCCGTTGAGGGCGTGGGTGATGACCATGCCGGCGAGGGTGATGGTGTCAATCGCTGCCCAGATGATCCATGTAGC
This sequence comes from Acidobacteriaceae bacterium, assembly GCA_031296355.1. The sequence continues at coordinate 7,831 of JARLFX010000245.1, read as the reverse complement.
TTTTGCGGGAACGGTTTCGCCGCGCAGGATGGAGCGGATGTAGGGGATGAATGCTGCCAGAAAAAGTATGCCCGCAATTGCGGAGGCGATTTTATGCAAAGCCACGGCTTTGCTCCTATGGATGAACACCGAGCCATGAGGGCCTCTGCTTTACGGCACACATAGAACGGCCCGGAGGTAAACTCCGGGCCGTCCGCTGCGGGGATGTATTGATTCTAAACTAACTGTGCTTACTGTTGTCTTTGCTCTTTTGCTAGATGAGCTGGCGTTGCGGGCAGGAAGCCTGTTTGAGATGGGGCAGGAAGACGAGAAGCGATTAGCGGAAGGGAGGAGATTCCTTCCCGAGAGCAAATCTCCGTCTGTTATGGGGTAGTCTTGCGCGGCGCGGCTAATTTAGGTATACCTAAATTAGCCGCGCCTAACTACTAGGCGCACTGACGCGCAACTGCTGAAGACTCTTTCCAGACCAAAGCATACGAAGGATTCCCCAATGTCCCATTACCGCCCCGTAGGGATAGCTGTAGTCATTTTTCTGACACTTTTTGTCGTTCACACATTGCCGTTCTGGGCCCAGAGCGGCACCAGCAGCGCGCTGACGGGAAGCATCGCAGACCGGAGTGGTGCAATGGTTTCCGGCGCTCAAGTGAAAGCCATCGAGGTTAATACGGGAGCCGTCCGCACCGTCCTGAGCAATGCGGACGGGCGATTTCTCTTTTCCCAGGTGAATCCGGGAACGTACCGGATCGAGGTAAGCACTACGGGATTCGATATGGGGCGGTCGGAGCCAACGCATGTCTCAGTTGGGCAGACCGTCACGGTCAACATCACGCTGTATCCAGCTTCCACGGTACAGTCCGTCGAAGTATCGATGCAATCGGAACTGATGAGCATGGAGAATGCAAATACATCTACGACGCTGGAGGCGCAGACTATCAAGAGCTTGCCCAATCCGGGGCAGGATCTGACGTATGTGGCCCAGTTTGCTCAGGGCGCGTTGATGAATACCGCAGGATCGTCGAATGACGCGAAAGCCGCGGGTGGCTATGGCAATGTCGAGTTCAACGGGCTGCCTGCAACATCAAACGGCTATATTCTGGACGGCTTTGACGCGAACGATCCGTTTCTGGGATTGAACATCGGCTTGTCGACCAACCTGGTGATTGGGCTGGATGCGCTGCAGGAGGCCACGGTCAATACCAACTCCTATGCGGTCGATCAGGGGCGCTATGGAGCTGCGCAGGTGAACTACTTCACCAAGTCGGGAACCAATCAATTCCATGGGGATGTATATGAGATATGGAACGGATCACTGCTGAACGCGACCGATTACTTTCTTCACGCCAATGATACGGATGGCTATGTGGCGAAGAAGCCGCGCTCGACGGTAAATGAATTCGGCGTGAGTGCCGGCGGCCCGATCAAGCAGGACAAACTCTTTTTCTTCGGGCACTACGAAGGAATTCGCATCGCATTGCCGCTGGTGGCGCGCACGGCTGTACCGTCGGCGGCGTATCAGCAGTATGTGTTGCAGCAGTTGAATATGGGCGGGACTGATCCCATCACGAAGACCGCTCTACCCGCTGAGCCGCAGGAAATTCCCTTCTACCAGAGCATGTTCGCGCTGTATGGCGATATGTCCGGCACGCCCACACCCATTCTTTCCTGTCCATTTGATGCGCCTAACGCGCTGGCAGGAGGCTGCGCCAACATACGCATGCAGTCCATGAACAACAAAGACAGCGAAGATCTCATCGTCGTGAAGATCGACCACACCATCAACGCGAACAACAGCATCTGGTATCGCTTCCAGCAGGATACGGGTTTGCAGGCTGCGTACACCGATCCGATCAATCCCATCTTCAACTCATATTCTCCGCAGCCACAGCGAACGTTTGTGTTCGGCTATACGCATGTATTTGCTCCGGACCTTGTCAATCAATTCAATCCTGGCGTTAGCTGGTATTCCAGTCTCTTCCTTCCCAACAACTATGCGCAGACGCTCCAAGCCTTTCCCCTTGTGCTGGCTGGCGACAGTGCCAATGCTCCATTCACTACCGTCGGTGGGAACGACCAGACCTACACGCAGGGACGTAAAGTGACGCAGTGGCAGATTAACGACAATCTGATCTGGACGCATGGGCGCCACAGCTTCAAGTTCGGGGAGAACTCTCGCAGGCTGGACGTGAGTGACTACGATCTGGGCGAAGACGTTGTGCCCACCGTGGTCTACAACGATCTGGCGCAGTTCACCTATGGCGCGGCCTCTACGGTGACGGCAGGCTTTCCGGTGACGCAGAAGGAGCGCATCGCGCTTGGCAATCTTGATCTGTATGCGATGGATACGTATAAGTTGAGCCCAATATGGACGCTGACATTCGGCTTGCGCGCGACCTGGAATACAAATCCGGTGAATCAGCATGGTCTGTTCGCGCGGCCCGCTGGGTCGTTCCTGGACATGACGCACAACATCAACCAGCCGTTGAACCAGGTTATTCAGACGAACGTGAAGACGCTGTTCCCGGGCACGCCGTTGCTGAGCTGGCAGCCGCGCGCTTCGTTGGCCTATAAGCTATCGGACAAGATGGCGATCCATGCAGGCGGCGGCATCTTCAACGACATCATCCCCGCGCAGATAGCCGACCTGGGTGCGACGAACCCGCCGTATGCGCCGGTTTTCGTAGGCGGCATCAACGGACAGGTCGGCGGCATCGGCATTGCGCCGGGAGTTGCAGACAGCGCGGTGGATGCGACGGTCGCGGCTAACCAAACTTTTCAGAGTGAATTTGCCGCCGGGAGGGCATCCACGCTGGCAGTCAACCTGAATACTTTTCCCAGCGGCACGCTGAAGACGCCGTATTTTTTGCAATGGAGCGTGGGAATCGAGCACGAGTTGGGCAAGCATGGATCGGTGCGGGTGGATTACGTTGGGACGCGTACCGTGCATGAGCCGTATCAGGTGCAGTTGAACGGATATCAGACCGTATGCGCAGGCTGCTTCGCGCCGTTCGCGTACAAACAGCCGCTCGACATGCGCTTCGGCAACGTGAACGAGTTTCGAACGAACGCGGGCAGCAACTACACCGGACTGCAAACCAGCGCGACGAAACAGTTTGCCGGACTGACGCTGCGCGGCAACTATACCTACAGCCATTGTCTGGATGAAGTATCGAACGGCGGTTTGCTCTCTTACTCTAGTCTCGGCATCATCGCCCCGCTGCCGGGCGATCTGCGCAAGGAGTATGGCAACTGCGACTACGACGTTCGCCATAACCTGTCGGCGTTCGGGATCTATGAGATTCCATTTCATTCCCGCCATGCGCTGCTGCGGCAGGTGTTCGGCGGATGGCAGGTGTCAGAGACCGCCATCCTGCACAGCGGCGTACCGTTTAGCGTGCTGAGCGCGCCGTATACGGCGAACAACAACGGCATCTTCCAGGGCAGCGGGCCGCAGTACGCTAACCGGGTTGCCGGCGTGCCGCTTTATCGCAAAACGGCGGTCGCTGGGGTGACGCAGACAGGGCGACAGTGGCTGAATCCGGACGCGTTTGCTTCGGTGGTTGATCCCAGCACAGGTGCGTGCGCGGGGGGAGACTCGCCCGCCAACTGCCAGTTTGGCAATTCGGGCCGCAATCAATATCGCGGGCCGCACTTCACCTACTCCGAGATCTATGTAACGAAGAAGATGCAAATTACGGAGCGCGTCACCTTTCGCTTCGATACGCAATTCTTCAACGTCTTCAACCATCCCAACTTTGCGCTGCCCAGCAATCAGGCGGGGATTCCCGGTAAACCGGCAACGCAGACCGGGTTTGGCGCCATCACCAGCACCATCTCGCCGCCCACCGGGCTGCTGGGCGTAGGTATCGGTGGCGACAGTTCGCCGCGCATGATCGCGTTTCAGGGCAGAATTGAATTCTAGGCTAGACTGTTGCGGGCTCTGCCGTCTTTACCTTGACGGGGGTGAGCCAGTTGTAGCGGTCGGGCTTGGCACCGTTAAGAATGGCGAAGAATTCTTTGTGCAGGGCGGTGGTGATGGGGCCCATCTTGCCGTCGGCGACCAGGATGCGGTCTACGGAGCGTAGATGGTTGATCTCCACGGCTGTGCCGGTAAAGAATGCTTCGTCCGCGATATAGACCATTTCGCGAGGGAGAGCCTGCTCGACCACGGGAATGCCGAGATCCTTGGCGATGGTGATGACCGAGTCGCGGGTGATGCCGGAGAGGACGGAGTTGGCCAGTGGCGTGGTGTAGATGACGCCGTTGCGGATGAGGAAGAGGTTCTCGCCCGAGCCTTCGGAGAGATAGCCGTTCACATCGAGCGCAATGCCTTCGTCGTAGCCGTTGGTCTCAGCTTCCATGCGAATGAGCTGGGAGTTCATGTAGTTTGCGCCGGCTTTGGCGAGCGAGGGCATGGTGTTGGGCGCGAGGCGGTTCCAACTGGAGATGCAGACGTTCGCGCCTTCATTGTGGGGAATGTATTTGCCCCAGGGAAAGTTTGCGATATAGAAATCTACCGGAGATTTGAGCGGGTTGACGCCGATCTCGCCGTAACCGCGGAGGGCGATGGGGCGGATGTAACAGGGCGCGATGCCGTTGGCTTCCACCAGCTCAATGATGGCGGCGTTCACCTGTTCGAGGTCGTAGCCGACGGGCATGCGATAGATGCGTGCAGAGTCCAGAAGGCGTTGGGAGTGTTCGGGAAGCCGGAAGATGGATGAGCCGCCGGGCTGGGTATAACAGCGAATGCCTTCGAAGACGGAAGAACCGTAGTGAACCACATGAGACATAACGTGGATATTGGCATCGTCCCAGGGCAGGAGCGAGCCGTTCTTCCATATGAATTTTGTCGGGGTGATAGGCATGTTCGCTTTCCTCCTGTGTGAAGTGGGTGACGCTTGAGGGCAATTATAACGACTGGGAGTGGATGCTTGCTGAATCAGGCGTAGACCGCGTCCACATCGTCCTCTACAGCGGTGAAGGTATGGGTATCGAGCTCGATCACCGGATTGACGGAGAGAAGGACGACCAAAGTGGCCATGGCCGCGGCTTTTAGCAGGCCGTTGAGGTGCAGGGTATCCCAGAAGAGGAAGAGCTGCGGGGTAAAGAGAATGCCGAAGCAGATGAGGGCGAGGGCGAGGCCGGGCTGCCTGTCTCCCTGGTGCGAGGTGCGTACGGCGGCCAACGTAAAGAGCGCAAAGGGCACGCAGAGGTGGACCAGCGTGTAGTCATACGAGACGGGCGGAAGCGCGACCATGCAGATGGTGAGGAAGAGCACGCGATTGACGAAGGGCAGATGACGCACGCGCAGCAGGAAGAGCAAGGTTGCGCCCAGGCCGGCGCCGATGACGTAGGCGTGGGTGAGGAATGTGAAGTCGCTCCGCAGCCAGGGAGGCTGGGTGAGGATCTGTTTGATTGCGCCGAGGAAGGAGTGGTCAAGCAGTAGTTCACTGTGCGCGGTGGCGGCGTAGTTGGTGACAAAGCCGTTGATGCCGCTGAGAGTGCCGTGCAGGGCCATGCCCATGGTGGGGCCGACGAACCACAAGGAGGCGACGAAGGCCAGAGCGAAGGTGGCCATGCCTGCGCAGAATTCGCGGATATGGCGACGCGAAAAGAGCAGGGCGAGCAGAAGGATGGGATAGAGCTTGAGCGATGCGGCGAGGCCGAAGAGGATGGCGGCCAGCATGGGGCGTTCGCGGACAAGGGCCCATATGCCGAGGGCTGCGAGCAGCCAGATGACGAATTCAAGATTGGCGCGCTCGTAGAGGAAGAGCAGCGGCCAGGAACTGAGCGCCATGCCGGCGGCGAAGAGTGTGGCGGGCAGGGCGGCAACGCCGGAGCGCACCAGCGCGTTGCGAAAGAGCGTACAGGCTGCGAGGCCAGCGGCGATGATGGAGCCGAGGAAGATCTGAAGCTGGTAGGGGCCCATGTGGTACAGCCAGGAAAAGACCACTGCAGAGGGCGCAGGATAGGCGAAGCGCTCTTCGGAAAAGAAAAAAGCCGGAGTGTGAAAGACGCGGAAGAGGTCAGAGTAGTTGAGGAAGTCGCCGAAGGCATCTGCGGGATCATGGGACCAGACGCTGGCCCATTCGGTACTGGTATGGCGGTAGTAGAAGGCCGCAAAGAGCCAGGAGAAGGCCATGACGGTGAGGCATGCGGCGCAGAGCCACCGGAAGGGTGACGGGAGCGTCCGTGCCGGATTGGACATAGACTCTGAGCTCATCAGGGACGAGGGTTTCCAGAAGATGTGGGGAAGAGCGGCAAAAAAGGATTAATCCAGTTTAGGGCAAAGCCCGCCGTAAATCCGCAAAATTCTTTACAGAGCATTGCACGAGGGCGGTTTCGCCCGTGCAGAGTGGACAGGCTGTGGCGCGGCAAACCGGACGCGATGCGGTATGCGGAAAGATGTTTTGAGGCACAGCGAGGCACACATGTGGGCCGCTGTACGGCAGGCATTCGCGATGGCGCGATCGATGCAGTCTAGTGAATGAAGAAGACGGATGCGGCGATGGCGATGCCGACTACGCCCAGCGCCATGCCTGCTGCCCAGAAGGATTTGCGGCGGGTGAGCAGGGTGATGGAGGAGAGGACGACGCCGATCTGTAGCATCGCTTCACTCAGGTCGAAGCGGTCGGCGCGGCGTTCAATGAGGTCGGTCTTCTCTTCGAGTGTGCGGGCGGTTTCGTATTCCTGCTTGAGGTCTTCATCCCACTTGGCGCTGTGCGATTTGTAGTCGTTGAGCTTGGCCGCGGTGGCCTGGGGGTTGGCGGAGGGTAGCAGGTTGAGGAGATCGGTGGTGAGGCTTACGTTCTCCTGCCGGATCTTCTTGGCCTGGTAGAGGCTCCACTGATCGGCGGCGCGCGATTGCGACAGTACTGCCTGAGTGTGTGAGCGATGACCAAGCACGGTGATCATGGCGACAAGTACGGCGAGGATGCTGATGGCAAGGGAAACACCAACGATGCCTTTCTCGCCAGCTTCCTTCATCTGTTCCTGAAACTCTCTAATCTCATCGGCTTCCATGCGAACTATCGTACCGAAGTACTGAGCTGTAAGAAAGTTGCACCTGGGATTCAGAGTGTGCTGGATTTAGGAGGGAAGAAGGAAATGCGGGGATTGGTCAGCAAATGCGCGAATTGGATGCATGTATGTAAGTTGTTTATTTTGTGCTATTTGATGGATGTTGGCGGAGGATTTCCGCAGCAATCCACAGATAGGCGTTGATTTTCAACAATGCTCAGCTTGCATTGTGAGCGAATGCCGGATACTCTAGGGAAGTTGCAAATGCTTCGCAGCTTGGCCGGGACGCAAAGAGGCCTGAAGAATGCGAAGCGCAGTCCAAGCGTTTCATCGGCGCCGGCCCAATGGGGCCCGCCCATAAACCCAAGACACTGCAAGATAAATTTCAGGGGCCCAGGCCTCGCGGCAGCCATGCGCTGTCCGTCATGATGTTTTGAAAATGTGCGCTGTGCGAAGTGATCTGAGTTGAGGTCGCCTGTTGTGATGCTGGAAGAAAGATTGAAAATTTTTCTCCAGAAAATCACGAAAGCAGTTGACAGGCGGTCCGGGTTTCGATAGTCTCAGAAAGTTCGCGCAAATGTCCGCCGAACCCGAAAGACTCTGAGTAAAAGAAACATGCGAGTCTCACTGGGGCCACTGGAAGTAACGAAAGTGGAACGGCAACCAAGACAAAACAGCGCTATTCAAGTTCGAGGACGTAGACGCAAGTCTACCCTTGATCCAAAGCGGCCCGCTCAGGCGGTGTTCGTTCGGATCTTTGACAACATAGTTGAACGTGCCAGTCGTGAGATGATGCGAAATTTGGTTTAGTCAT
>JARLFX010000244.1 GCA_031296355.1 Acidobacteriaceae bacterium | reverse complement strand
TTTGAAAGGGCACGGCTTCAGCCGTGCCGCCAAGTATTTCTTCAAGAAAGAAAGTGCGAGGACTTTAGCCCTCGCGCTATAGCAACTGCGTCTTTTGCTGACCAATAAATATGTAAGGCTGAGATGGACGTTACGGTTTCTTGGGCAAACGCCTGCGGGATGGAAGCTGTCCGGGCTGCGCCTCAATATCCGCTACATAGTTCGAGTACAGAGCAGATTCGGATGGATGATCGTAAGCACCACCGGCTTCCTTGTCCTCGATTGGAACTATGCTGTCCACCAATTTCTTGCACTCCGCATAATCTGCCTGACTTCTGAGTGAATCCAAGTACTCACGGCTGTCCTCGCGTAAGTAGAAAAGCCACTGGCCAAAGGCGTTCCACACATCATGGCGATCTAGGTAGCCGCGGTCAGTCAAGAGACCAATATCGTCGCAAAATGCAAGTTCCTGATCAAGCTCGGTGGGTGGATCTTCCGGGTCGAGCTTGCGCAGTCGTTCTTCTTTCTTGTCCACTCTCTTCTCTGCAAGCGCTTTCCGGATTGCCACATGATCGGCACTGTCATATTTATCAATGAACGCCATCAGGTGCTGGGCTTGTGTCTCTGATCGCATTTCTGCAATCTGCGTCCGAGATTCGTCGCGCATCTCTCCGAGTTGTCGCCAGGTAAATATCAGAGCAGTTAGTCCCACGATTGCGAGTGCAAGGGAACTCAACGCGTTGACCTGCTCCCAGATGTTTCGTCGGGGCTTCTGATTGTCTTCTGGCATGACGATATGCTAGGACTAGCTTTATGTTGAAAGCAAGGCGATTCATTTCAGCAGGCGGGTAGCTCAGGTACCAACGGGCAACAGTGAGTTTCAGCACGAACATGGGTGCCCCGGGTGCGTGTGTTCGCACCCGGGAAAGCAAGCCCTATGCCCCGCAACGATTCCCCGATCCATGAACTCTCGTTTGGCTGGTGCCCCAGGTCTCGCTTTTGAGACCTGGGAAAGCACGAACCGAACCCGGCCCCAACATCCCCAATCCTGCCCCTGGCAAGCCGCAAACACCCCATCGTTCTTCGCAAAACCGGCACCTGCGGCGTCACACCCAACTTGAGCACCCTCCACTCAACCTCGCGTGTGCCCCCCGGCCCCTGATTTTCTTTGCAATCAATTCACCCCAAAGCGCGCATACTCAACGCAGCCGCGCTCCATCCAAAAGATGATATAACTCTTTTAAATTGTTCCACGTGGAACAATTTGGCAAGTGCCCCACACACCCCGGCCGCAACAAGGTGTGGTCACTACCGGCACGGTCAGCAAGTTCTCGATGGGCGCGTGATCGCGGCAGCGATCGTTGGGCTTCAGATCCGTCTTCAGGACTACCCTCGCTTCAGCCAATTCAGCCTCCTGCATCCCCTCGCGCATTAAACTAAACTCCGTGATCATCAACCATGCCCGCCGCGCCCACGACCACAATTGGGAGCTCGACCCCATCGCTCGCTCCCTGCTCGACACCGACTTCTACAAGCTCCTCATGCTTCAGTTCATCTGGAAGCATTTCCCCACCACGCGCGCCACCTTCACCGTCACCAACCGCACCGCGCAGATCCCTCTCGGCCGCATCGTCAACTTCGCCGAGCTTCGCGAGCAGCTCGAGCATACCCGCCAGCTCCGCTTCGCCAAGTCCGAGCTCATCTGGCTCGCCGGCAACACCTTTTACGGCAAGCGCGGCATCTTCGAGCCCGACTTCCTCGCCTGGCTTGAGAGTGGCTTTCGCCTCTCCGACTTTGAGCTGGCCAAAGACTCCGACGGCCAGGTCTCCCTCCGCTTCGAGGGCCTCTGGACCGAAACCACCCTCTGGGAGATCTACGCCCTCTCCGTCCTCGACGAGCTCAAAACCCGCGCCAGCCTCAAGCGTCTCTCCGAACTCGAGCTCGACATCCTCTACGCCCGCGCCAAAACCCGCCTCTGGGAGAAGATGGCCCGCCTGCGTGCCGTCCCCGGCCTCTCGCTCTCCGACTTCGGCACCCGCCGCCGTCACTCCTTCCTCTGGCAGGAGTACGTCGTCAACGCCATGAGCGATGTCCTTGGTCCCGCCTTCTCCGGCACCTCCAATACCTTCCTCGCCTACAAGCACGACCTCGAAGCCATCGGCACCAACGCCCACGAGCTCCCCATGGCCCTCGCCGCCCTCGCCCGCACCGACGACGAGCTCCGCAGTGCCCAGTACCGTCTCCTCGAACTCTGGCAGCAGACCTACCAGGGCGAGCTGCTCATCCTCCTGCCCGACACCTTCGGCACCACCCAGTTCCTCGCCAACGCACCCGCCTGGGTCGCTCGATGGACCGGCCAGCGCATCGACAGCAAAGATCCATTCATCGCCGGAGACGAGTACATCGACTGGCTCATCTCTCGCGGCTGCGACCCGCGCACCAAGCGCCTCATCGCCTCCGACGCTCTCGATGTCGACGTCATCCTCGCTCTCCACGCCCACTTCGACAGCCGCATCCGCTTCTCCGCCGGCTGGGGCACCTTTCTGACAAATGATTTTCGCGATTGCAACCCGCAGGGCGGCGACGCCTTCGATCCCGTCTCCCTCGTCTGCAAACTCACCGAAGTCGATGGCCGCCCCGCCGTCAAACTCTCCGATAACTACGCCAAAGCCCTTGGCCCGCAAGACGAAATCGATCGCTACCGCAAGATCTTTGGCACCGCCGGCGTCTCCGATCTTCCCATCTCCGCATAAACCAAGCACGCCCCGCGCGGCCAGTCCGCCTGGCCAATCCACATGGAAAGACGCGCGCCGCACCGCCATAGCAAAATCAGAGTTGGTGTAAGGGAAGTTGATGTGTCGGAGTGCCGTTTTCCTTGAGAAAACGGCACCTTGCACGAGGATCGCGTCCCACACGGGAACTCTGGTTTTGCTCTAACCCGCATCGAAGGCTCGAAGATCGCTGGCTACGTGCGGCGCTCGCAACCGCCACGCATACAAAACGGCAACAGACAAAACAGTACGAACCAAGCGCCGCCAAAACAGCCACCAGACAAAAGTCGTAGTGCTCTGCGGGTAGCCTTCATAGAAGTATGTTTTTTATTGGTGCCCGGAGGGGGAATTGAACCCCCACGACCTTGCGGTCTGCGGATTTTAAGTCCACAACGCGTGAATTCTAAATTCAGTAGATTCTTTATTTACAGAAAGTTAGCCAAGACTTCGATGCGGTCCCGTGAGGTTCTGTGCAGTCCTTTTTTGAGAGTTTGGGCACAGTTTGGGCACAGTAAAAGTGCTCGTTCAAGCGTACTTTTTGTCAGAAAATCAGCGCAGATACCGCGGTTGCAATCGCTATAGATTTTGCTGCAAGACCTCTTCGGGATGCACCGCTTCTACCCCTGCAAAACGTACAAAATCTCGGGTATTAAACGTCAGAATCCGCTTTACTCCGTGTACGCGCATGGCGGCAACTAAACGAGTGTCATGCACCTGAACCCCAGAAACGCCATAATCGACAAGCAGCTTGCGCCACTCTTCATGCACGGCCAAACTATCGGAAAGCAACCTCAACCGTGCTTCAAAAATCCTTGCTCGTTTGTCCGCTTCGTCTGGCGATAGCCCAAATCCGTTCCGGGCTACTGGCCGCGTTGACGCGTTCCAAAATTCACCAAGATTTTGGGATGTGTAGCAGAGTACAGCACCTGACTTAACCAAGGTGTCGAGCGCGGCTTCAACAATCGGGTAATCCGGTGCGGCTGGCTGTACCCAGCGAATCAGGATGTTGCTATCGACCAAATACAGCACATCAGCCATTTAGAGACGACCCTCGTAAAAGCTCTCCCGTGTCAAAGCCGATGTATCCACATGCGGCAATTTGTCGGAGCCTAGGGCAATTTCACGCAACATGGCGTGCAGTTCGTCCACCGTCAGTTTCCCAGATCCTGCCGGAGGCGCGGCCAACACCTCGTGAAGAAGGGTTCCCGCATATTTTTCAAGGGCAATACCGCGCACCAGTGCAGCGGCGGCAAGCAAGGCCTCAGTCTCGGGGTTGAGTTCAACCTGAATTGTCATAATAGCCCTCTCTGGCTTCATTATCCGACGATTACGATGCAAAGTCGATGCTAATCGCTAACGTTTTGCAAAAGAAAGACATCCCCCGATAGTTGGATGATAAGCCGAGGCTGGAGGCCGGTGTCAAGGCTCTTGACCGCGCAGCGGCGCGCAAAGCGCGGCCTTGACACTGGCCGGGCCTCGGCTACGCTCTCTCGGTATCGGGGGATGTCTTTCTCTTCCCTGACGTTACATGCCCAGTCCAATTCCCATGGAGATTTCCTCAACGGGAACGGATTGTGGAGTGATCTTGGGGGCCAGAGCTTCTGGCGCAATGGCTGGCGCATGGGACACATCGCGGCTGAGAGCCTTCCCAAGCGCAGAAGCATCGTTGGTGAAAATCTGTGCATCCTGCGCCCCGCGCGAGATAGAAACATAGGCCATGCGGCTGTTAAGCAGGTCTTTCGCGCCAAGTTCCGTGTCTACGTGAACCAGTACGCGGTCGGCAGTCTGTCCCTGGCTGGAATGGCTGGTCACGGCATAGCCGTAATCAAGATGCGTCTGCCTGCTCGTGTCGAGTTCGACTGCGCGTCCGCCGTCTATCCTGAGCCGCAATCGCCCATTACCGTCGATGCTCTCTATGGTGCCCAGTTCGCGGTTTGCTACCTTGAGGTTGTTCACGGGCGCGGTGAACTGGACGCGGTCGCCCTCGGAAAAGCCGCGCATCTCCTCACGGAACACGGAAACGCCCTGCTGCCTGCGTGGATCGTAGGTGCGCTCGGCTCCGTCCGGTAGTTGGACCGTCAGCCGGTTCGCCGCTGCGTCAATACTCCTCACCTGTGTATACGCACCCTTACCGATGCCGGTTTCTTTCGACGCGCGCGAGTAACGCACCACATCGCCCACTTCGTACCGTTCGGCCCATGTGCGATCTGCGCCGGTCATGTCCTGCCGGGGAACCAGCACGCGGAGGCTATGCTCGGTGGCGTTGACGACACCCCGGCTTTGCAACTCCGTATGAATATGCGCATTGATCTCCGTTCGGGAGCGGTTATCTGGAGAGACCACAAGCGTGCTTTCCGGCGATTTCGCATACTCTTTGGCAATAGCGGCGATGCGCTCGCCATGATCGTTGATTTCATGGACGCGTCCTTGCAGGTCAAGACTCTGGACTGCTTCTCGAACTTCGCCCCGCGCAAGCTGTTCGACCACTTCTTTCAACTCTGGGTCTTTCTGGCGCACAATTTCTTCGAGCCGAACCGTCTTCATTCCCGCGCCTTGAAGCTGGGCAAAAGGCCGACCGGCTTCCACGGCTTCGTGCTGCCTGTGGTCGCCTACCAGCAGCACGCGATCATTTGGTTGCAATCGCTCGATAAAGTCATGCACCTGACGGGTCGATGCTAGCGAGGATTCATCCAGCACATAGAGGCGCTTCTCGCCGGTGTCCGGCTGCGTGCCGCGCGCCAGATGTTTCTGGAGTGTGGACGTTTCCATACCGGCTTCGGCGAGCTTTTGTGTGGCGCGAGAGGTTGGAGCAAAGCCTTCAACGCGGTATCCTTCCGCCTCGGCGGCTTCGCGGATTACGGTGAGTGCCGTCGTCTTGCCCGCTCCGGCAACTCCATCAAGTCCTACGATCTTTTCGCGCGAAACCATGATGTCGTCCACGGCCTGGCGCTGCGAATGATTCAGCTCTGGGTGCCGGTCTTCGGCCTCGATCCGGATTCTTGGCGAAATCAGCATTGGGCCGCCGTAGTCCCGACGATTTCCAGCTTGCACCCGCACGATGGTCTCGCGTTCCATCTCGATCATTGAAGCGGTCGTGAACCGCTGACTGCCATCGTTATGAGCAACTTCTTGAAATTCTCCTGACTCAATTCGTCGCTCGAATTCACTGCGAATATCGGCGTGCGTCGTTTCGCCCATACCGCGTGCCAGCGCGGACTCCAGAATTGCGCGCCGATCCTGTACGGCGGACCGCTCGAAAACATGATCTCGCGCCCAGGTCACGGCTTGTTGCGCCTTTGACTGTGGATCGCGGATCAGCGTTTGCTCGTGCTGCCGTGCCAGTGCAACAACCTTGTCCGCCTGATTGCCAAACTGAGCGGCAAGTTCCCGGTGACGGTGCAACACTTCTTCCTGTGAGACCAATTCCTTGTGGTCGCGCGTGTGGTGCGCTGCAATCTGCGCCGCTGCCGCTCCGTCGATGCCTTGCTCGCGGAGATGCTCTTTGATCTGCTCCCGACGTGGGCTGGAGGCTTCCAGATATTCTTGCGTGTAGCCCTTGATCTCGGGTTGTCCATGCTGACCGCGCTCGACTTCATAGCCCAGCTTTTCAAGCCGCAAAGCCAACTCGGAACGGTAAACGGCAGTTGCGTACCGCTGAGAAGTAAAGAGTTCATGTGGTTGCAAGGCTCGCGTCTGGCCGTTGTCGCGCTCGGTCACATTGAAGATGACGGCATGAGTGTGCAATTGTGGCGCAGCATACCCATCGACGGGCCGCGCCGTGTCGTGCTCGAAGGTTGCGGCTGCGAATTTGCCTGTAGTTTCCGGCAAGTGGACATTACCGATGCGCGCTTGCGTGTATTGCTCCAGTTCGGCGAGCGCCGTGCGGACGCTTTCCCTGTGGGCTATGCGCACGCGGTCATCACCACCCACAAGCGCGGTAATCGAAACCGACTTCGGCGCGGAAAAGGTCGCATCCCACCCGGCGCGATGCTCTACGCTGGTGACCTCTTTGCCGCCTTTACCTTCGTAGGTCCGTGAAACCTGATGCTGAACAAGCTGCTCTTCGGTGAGCGGATGCTGGCCTTCGGTCAACCGCGCGAAATGCTCATCGCCGACTGCCCCTTGCAATCCCCATTGCTGGGCGAGTTGTCCACGCCATTCGCTGAAGCCCTGCTGGTCGCGACTCCAATAATTCTGTTTTTCCGATGCAAACTCGCGCTCATGGTAGTTGCGCGCCTGACTCGCGGAAAGAGGTTTCGAGATGGTAAGCATGAGACACGCTCCTTATCCATCGGCAATGCTTTCGTTCATTCAATCTCGTCTTTCTTGCTCCATGTGAAAGCAGATTTCTGTGTTCTGTTCGTCGCCCCAAAGGGCGAGAACGCCGGTTGTACAGGCTTCGCTGGCGGCATAATCGGTGGTGGGACTGGCTTTTCTTTGGCAGGAATATTCTGCGTTCTATGCGCTACCAGCGCCAGCAAGAGGGAACAAAGTTTCTCGGCTGTGGCTATCCACTTCCGGAGTATGAACAGCATCGGCTCGAACCATGAGGTTTGCTCCAGTTGCCAGCGCATATAACGCCATTTGCTCTCCAGCCATGCAATACCCAACCAAGCAAGACAAAAGCTCACAAGGCCACACAGCAAGGGCGTGGAGAAGACAAGCCACGCATTGTTTCCATCAAAGAATTGATCTTTAAGAAATGGCCTGAGCGTGACCGTTGAATATTGCTCTTTCGGCCCAAGCTCCAGAGCCATCCATCCTGCCTGCCGCGCGGTTGCCGACAACAGCAGTGAATGCTGGTTTGCCGCTCTGAAAACGACCTCGTCTTCCAGAGCAATTTCAGGCTTTTTGCCTGGAGCGGTCTTGTAAAACCATCGCAGCGCAACCTGAGAAGACGGATCAGCACTGGGCCGGGAACACCATAGGTACGGCCACAGATAATGCCGCTGGGCTGGCGTCCACACATGCGCGCTCCACAGCATGAAGGTTCCGCCGACGCAAAGCACTGCCAGGGCGGTATACCACCAAACTAACTTTGGAATCATGAATCGCCGAATCATCGCTCACACCCCTTCGCGTCGTTCTGGGCGAGAAAATCCGCAATCAATTTGCGCGCCTGTGCCGCCTTTCGGGCGTCTGCCTGATCGCGGATTTTGAGGATGGAATCGGGCAGCAGCGCCTTGCCTTCCGCCGTCGCCAATGCTCCCGCATGAAAGAGGCTCAGCAGCGTGTAACGCATGGCCCACAACTCGGCAAGGACCAGTTCGGTCGGATCGGCGGGCTTCTGCCGCGCCGTGCACAGCGCTGTTTCGCGCAGCCATTCCGAAAGAGCCTGACCGGCATTTCCGGCGGCGGATTCAATCTCGCTAAGCTCTTCGGGAGTAAACCGTGTGGCCGCTGTTTTCGTGCGGTAACCGGGTTTCGAAGAATCGGAAGGCCGGTTGCTGTTTCGATCAAGAACTGTCGAATGAGAAGTGTTCATCGGAACTGACCTCCTCGGGCATTTTGTACCCGTTCAGTCGAACTCTTCTATCTTCAACGTGTTTACGCCAAAGCGCTGTTGAGCGCTCTTCCTGTTTACCGGCGTAAACACGCGTATACCGCTGTACAACGAAAAATCACAACTCCGTGATCTGAAAGACGTTTACTTGTGTAAACGTCTGGGCGCTTTTCGGTTCCTTGCAGTTCCCGAGTTGGGGGTGTCGTGTCCAACGTTCATCCGCTGCGTACGCAGCGCGGGGACTACATCTCGCCATACTCCATCGCCAACTCATTCCACACGCGCTGCAACTCGGGCATCTCCCAGGCGCGACGGAAGCACTCCTTCACCGCCGCCCATTCCGCATCGCTAAAACCGAAGGTCGTGCGGCCCTCACAGCGAATCCAAATGCGCGGTTCCGGCTCGCTCGAAGCTGAGGTATAGCCAAAGAAAGAGTGCCCGTTCCAGAAGGAATTCGGCACCGTGCTGTTCCACCGTTCGAGCAGGGATCGGAACTCGGCAATCATCGGATAATCCGCCATCTCGTGCATGGCTTTCCGATCTGCCGGAAAGTTCAAAAGCACGGAAAGATCGGTGACGTTTCCTGCGGCGAAAGAGAGCACGAATCCGCCCTCGAAGACCGACGAAATCGGCGACGTAGAGCGCCACGCAAGAAGGCTACTTGCAGCGGAATCTCGAATGGGAACGTGGTAAGTAATGTAATGGCCTCTGGCCGCAGTCTTCCATAGCGCAATCCAGTATGGTTTCAGCACACGATTGAGCGTCTCGATATTGCTGAAATGTTCTTCCTCTAACAGGTTGTACAGATTCCTCGCCGCGAACTGTGGCCACACTCTGTGATTGGGCGTTTCCAGCGCGCGAATCAGCCGCTCAACCGCTGTGGGTATGTCAATCTCTTCGGACGGCGAAACCTCCTGTCCGTTCTTGTTCAAAGGGGGGAGATTACTGAGGTATTGCGCATCGCGGCTGGCCTTCTTTGAGCGTCGTATTTTGTAGGCCGCTAGAAAGGCTTCAAGAATGCCCTTCATGGTCTCTTGGCTGACAGGCATTCCCTGCATACCTTCGAGATATGTCTCCGCGCCCTGACGGATGAAATAGGCAAGGACAATCCACTCAGCTTGAGAGAGCGATAGCCCGGCTTCGATCTTCTTTCGCGCCTGCACCAAAGACTTCGTTGCCTCAGCCAGCAAATCGGCTACTTCCAGTCGGTCTTCCCGCGCCGATTCGAGCAGTTGTTTGGCAACCTCGGAAGTCGAAACATTCTCGCCATTCTTGTGCGCGAGCAATTCCTTCAAGCTGTCGAGCCGGGCGCGCAATGCCTCGGAGATGCGCACGGAAATCACCGGCTGTTGCGGTGCGGCTGCCTTCTCGGCCATCTTTCTCCTCCTGAACGTCACAAAATAAATGTAACGTTACGCATTGACTTTAGGCCTACACCTGCGCTATTGTCAAGATGCAAGATTAGCGAGGTGCCTATGCGTCTTGTTCCCCCTCCGCAGCACCGCCTTCTGCGAACCAGACAGGCCGCAGAATATTTGTGCATGAGCGAATGGAAGCTCCGGCGTCTGATTCAAGACGGGCTCTTGCCCTATTTACACGGCGGCGAAGGCGCGCCATTTCTGCTCGACATCCGAGACCTTGATGAGTACATTGAGCAGAATAAGCAGCGTGACACGCTTGACAGCCTAGACTTGCGCCCGCTGTCCTTTCCCCCATTAACGCGTCCATCGACTCTGAAGGGAGGCACCGACTATGCCACGTCCACGCGGAACCGGAAGCCTGTATCAGCGGAACGGAAGCGAGGTCTGGTGGATCAAGTACCACCGCAACGGAAAACCATATCGTGAATCCACGCAAACGACCGATAAACGCAGAGCAACTCGTATTCTCGCCCTACGGCTGGCCGAGATCAACACCGGGACTTTTGTAGGTCCTCGCTCGGAACGAATCACAGTTGCAGAATTGGCCGAAGACTTCCTGCGAGATTATCGAATCAATGGGCGCAAATCCATCGACGACGTGGACGCACGCTGGCGGCTCCACATTGGCCCCTTCTTTGAGCAACTGCGCACCGCTCAGGTCACAAGTGAACTTGTCGCGAAATACGTCGATATGCGGCAATCAGAAGGCGCACAAAACGCCACCATCAACCGCGAAATGGCAGCTCTCAAGCGTATGTTCCGGCTCGGCATGTATGCTACACCGCCCAAAGTTTTGCACTTGCCAAAATTTCCGAAGCTGATGGAAGACAACGTCCGCAAAGGATTCCTCGAAGATGCTCAGTATTCCAAGCTCATCGATGCGAATTCTGAACTCTGGTTCCGCGCTCTGGTCGAGATGGGTCGGACCTATGGCTGGCGCATCAGTGAATTGCTAGGCTTGCACGTTGGCCAAATCGACCTTGAAGCACGCACCATTCGCCTCGATCCCGGCACCACGAAGAACCGCGACGGTCGCGAAGTCACCATGACGGGGCCGGTCCATGCTCTTCTGTCAGAATGCGTCACTGGAAAGCCCCCCGAAGATGCAGTGTTCACTTGGCCCGATGGCCGACCTGTAAAGGATTTCCGAGGCGCATGGGCAAACGCCACAAAAGCTGCTGGCGTCCCTGGTCTGCTCTTTCACGATCTGCGTCGGACCGCCGCCCGCAACCTGCGCCGTGCAGGAATCGCCGAAGGCGTCATCATGAAAATCGGCGGATGGCGTACACGGAGCGTCTTTGAACGATATGCAATCGTGTCGCAAACCGACATTGCAGATGCATTGAAAAAGCTCGAATCAAGCTAAACCACAGTTGCCAACTTTTACGCCGAGTAGTGCGCCAGACATACTGTATAGTGAAGGAATCGACTTCAAGGACAATATTTTTTACATTCCAACACACTGCTCGGTTTCCCTACTGGTTTTCTAAAGTTCGAACTCGATTGAGAAGTCGTTCGATTTCTCCACTGCGATTCTTGAACCAGTCTGTTGACCAGATACGATGAATTTTCCATCCTTGGTTTTCAAGCGCCGTTTGGCGAAGACGATCACGGTCACGCGCAGACCGTCCAGAGTGATAGCTTTTCCCATCGAACTCCACGCCAAGCAGCCACGCGCCAGGTTTCTTCGGATGCCGGACGCCCAAATCGATGAAGTACCCACTGACACCGACCTGTGGCACGACATCATAACCGTGCGATTTCAAAACATAACTCACTGCCGCTTCGTGTTCGTTCGACGGCTCTGCGCCCGGCGAAATCTGAGGCTGAGCAGTAACTCCGCTCTTGGCAAACCGCATGTACCCCTTCAAGGCTCGCACACCCCAAGCTGTTCCAGGCTCATCACGGATAAAGTCGGGATCAAGGGAACTGAAAACGACAGTGCGCCTCTTAGAACGTGTAATCAGAACATTCAGACGCCGATGACCACTCTTGCTGTTTACGCCAGCAAACCTTTGGTAGTAATTCCCCTGCGAATCATGCCCGTATGTCACGGAAATAAAAATTACGTCGCGCTCGTCACCCTGCACATTTTCTAGATTTTTAATGAAAAACTCGTTCGGCGTACCAGCTCCGCTTTCGATCCATGTGCTCGAAACCGAATCGTCCTTCAGTTTCTTGTCCAGAAGATCCTCAATCAATTCCCGCTGCTCGAAGTTCATGGTCACCACACCTAATGACTCCGAAGGATGGTGCTTGATGTGGTCGAGAATGGCGGCCACAACCTTGCCAGCCTCAATAGGGTTCCGTCGATTTTCGAAGATGCCATTCTCAACGGGGACATACTTTACTCCGAGGTCATCATGCTTTTCATAGGCAGATGGAAATAAAATAAGATCGCCGTCGTAAAATTCTTGATTCGAGAATCGAATCAAGCTCTCATGCTGGGAACGATAATGCCAGCGCAGTCTGCGAGCAGGCTGATAGCATCCCCATGCAACGTCAAGGATGCTTTCTCCCTCTGCAACTGCTGAATTTTCATCTGACTCTTCGGCCTCATCGTCAACAGCTCTCTGGAAATACGATGTAGGTGGGAGTTGTTTGGGGTCTCCGACAACTACCAACTGCGTGCCGCGCGCAATCGCCCCGAGAGCATCTTCCGGCCGGAGTTGCGATGCTTCATCCATAACCACTAGGTCAAAGGATATTCTGCCCGGTTCCAAGAACTGGGCTACCGACATGGGACTCATCATAAAGCAGGGCTTCAAACCTTGAATGGCAGAGCCAGCCCGTTTCATCAACTGTCGAATTGGAATATGGTTCCGCTGCTTCGAGATTTCGTGAAAAACTAACTGCTTATCCGTCATGTCCTTGACGGACTGGCCGCGATAGCCATTCGGAACATAGCGATTACTCGCGCGAGCAGCAATATCCATTCGGTTCAGTTCAATTACATCGCGGTCAAGAGAAGCAAAGCGTGAGCGTGCCTCATCTTGTGTCGTTCCGCTCAACCTAAACAGGTCTGGATGCTCACTAAAAAGTCGCCTCAGCAACGAACTGCAAAACAGATACTCGAATGACGTGGGTAGCTCATCAAAAGCTATCACACCACCTGCACAGAGACCGACCATGGACTTGAGCCCTAGTTCATAAAGCTCTCTTTCGACCCGCTTTGCATCAAGCCAAACAGGAAGAACCTCCGCACATTCGATGCAATGCTGTATCTTGGACCGTTCAGCACTGAGGCTACTTGTCGAACCCTGATCGGTCAA
Source organism: Acidobacteriaceae bacterium (assembly GCA_031296355.1). The sequence goes on along the minus strand of JARLFX010000244.1, from coordinate 3,900 downwards.
AACTCTCCATCCGAACTCGGTTAACGCTCGGTGGGATGTCGCCACAGCAGTGCTATTGGCCGCAAATGAGAGGCCCCACTCCTTTAACCCTGTAATTCTTTCGAGGTACTGCTCGGATAATAGATAGCGATGAACCGCTGGAGGTAGCTGAGCCTCGGAAATTGCGTGAGCTATTGCACGAACCAGGGCAAGCGTGTTTGTAACAGGATCCAATACAGTATCGACACCGTCATAGCGCCCATTAAGAATCGCTTTCACGTCCTCATCCGTGTTTAATGCCTGACGGAGAGAATGCGTCCTAGCAACATCTGCAAAGAGTTCCTTCATCTGATGTCTGCTTGTTGTGTCTTCAAAATTGAGCGGTCCCAAATTCCGAACAAGATTAGATGCGACGTCAACAATCTCCTTTACAGCGCCAAGGAACGAGTTAACATCGGCATCTTGATGTTCAAATTTGAGATATGGAACATGGGAATGCAGATCCGACAACAAGTTCAGCGCTTGCTCTAATTCCGTAAACTCGGGAGTGTTTCCATCAAGGTCTCCTAAGACACTCCTCAGGCGCGGGGCTGGCAGAGACAGAATTGCTGAACGAACAGTGGATGCATACTCTCTGTGCTCCGGCAGCTTGGAGTAAATCTCTTCATACCAGTGGGCAACAGTAATGAGATCGTCCCACCTGGTGTCCAAGCCTACATAGTGATCTTCAAGCCATGCTTTATATTCGGCATTGGCGAAAAAAGCATCGACTTTGCTGCGAAATTCATCGCTCTTTGCTCGAATTTTTTCGACTTTAGAGAGGAGTTCATCGCTTCTAAAAATGAATTGAGCAAGCACCTTCAGGCTATTAACCCTCTGAAGCCTAGTCTGTTTTAAAGGTACGGCGCACATCGCCGTATAGGCAGAACTTGCGCTCCGGTATGCTTTTCCGAATCGCGCATACCAGGGAGTCTGTTCCAAGATGTTAGCCATCACCAAAAACTCTCTGACCACAATCTTGTCGTCAAAGATGAACTGCTGCGCGAGTTGAGCTTTTTCCTCCTGAATAGAATCTTTCTCCGCCTGGAAAACAAGTTCCTCAGCCTTGAGCGCGTCTCTTTCGGTCTGAAGCGCCTCAGATTCATGTTTCCCTCGCGCCAAAATATTATTGATCCCATCTTTTGCAAATCGAGGGTTACGCAAATGAGCGAGGTGCAAGGGGGCATTGGCGAGCAACTGCTTGGCCGAGACCAAATCTCCGATATGGCGTAGCGTGATTGATGCTGACGTCACTCCGAGTGCATTACTGATCTCATTGACGGCTCGTTGCGCCTTTCCAACATGAGCCTCGGCGGCGGAAAAAGCCTGAAGAAGATTGCGGAGGCTTGCAAGTGAATAGTCGCTCAGACCAAGTTCTTCCAGGCGACGGTCCAACTCCACAAACACTTCTGGGATAGTGCTATCAAGCAACGATTCGGTTCTATTCGATGCGATAGCCGTCTTATACTCCCTGACCGAATCGATAAAATTATGAACGATTCTGCACTTAGCAGCGGAGCGAAAAGACGGTAGCAATTCGTAGATATAGCTGTTCTGGTCGTCTTGGTGTGCTGCGACTGGCAAGCCATAAATGCTCTCCAACCATTCACCGTCGCCGAACCCCGGCTTGTTCGCGATGATGTCCGCGAATTTTAACTCACATGTGTCCTCAAAATCCATAATGAGGGAAATGCGATTTTCATATGCAGAATTCAGAGCAGTGAGTTCACCTAGCAAACGCTCCCGATCTACGGCACTTAATTCCGTATCGGAAAGCCACCCCCATGGGCTCGCCTCTGAATCTACAGAGCCACCGGCATCTGATAAACGCCGCAGGTGAGCGACATAGGTAGAAACCAAGTCCTTTCGTATATGCAACGCATGGAAGTCCCAGGCATGAGCATCCGGAAGCGAGACTGTGCTTGCCTTCAATAGCGCATCCGGAACTTCCATGCTGAGCTTGTCTCTCTGCCAAATCAGCTCGAACGGAGTATTCTCAATCGCAGCGTAAGGAGTATTCAGAAGTGATACATATTTTCTCAGTTCGTCACGCTTGATCCCCAGAAGACTCTGCTTATGAGTCAGGATCGTAGGTGGAGTGAACTGAGTCTGCATGCGCTTCTCCAGCGATCTCAACATCTCAACTTTATTTGCTTTATGGCTGTGGAGTTCCAAACAGAAATCTCCAAGCCCAGCGCTATCAAGCCGCCGCTTAACGACGTCCAAAGCGGCCATCTTCTCGGCAACGAAAAGAACGCTCTTTCCTGTGGCTATGGCCTCTGCAATCAGATTTGTAATTGTTTGAGATTTTCCGGTGCCCGGCGGTCCTTCGATTACGAGATTCTTGCCTCGTGACGCGTCAATCAGCGCACTGTGCTGCGAACTATCAGCATCGTAGATTAGAGGAGGAGCCGCTTTCTTAATCTCCTCTTCATCTATATCGAACTCGCTCGCCAACCCCTCCCCTTCATTGCTGTCCCCAGCAAATAGCTCAAGCAGACGGGCATGTTGAACCAACGCGTGGGATCCCCATCTGTCCGAGTCAAGGTCCAGATACATCAAGAGCTTCGCGAAACTTAACAACGCTAGTGATACATGGCGGCAGACCTTCCAGTCTTTTTTTCGTTCCAGAATTGGAGCGAAACGCTGGTAATACTGTTCAGGTGTTTCACCTTCCTCTAGTTCCGGTGCCTGGAGGCCGAAATCAATCCGCATCTTCTCTACGAGTGAAAGGTTTGTAGTTAAATCTTCATCGTTGTATTTCAGGCGAAATGAGCGGTTCCCGTCTTTGGACTTCGGAATTATCAACTCTACTGGTACAACCAGAAGAGGCGCGTATGAGACCTTGGACGAATCATCTAATTCGCGCCATTCAAGATAGCCAAAAACAAGATGAAGCAGATTAACTCCGGACTCCTCACGAGTCGTCTTTGCTGTGGTTCCAATCTTGCGAAGTGTCGCTTCCAGTCCATCTTGATATTGCAAAACACGAAGGTTGTCTGCCTGCCCTTGCCCACTCACAAGATCGATTGACGTGGACCATCCCAGTTCTTTAGCGAAACTCACAGGCGCAGGTTTCTCGCCGAGTTCGTCTACGTACCCCTGGTCAGGTTCAGGCACAAAGGTAAAGGGCAATTCCTCGCCAGCCAGCAGGTTTTTATAAATAGCTTCGTGGTCAGCATCGACAACTCGCACAGACGACTTGCCATGCCTGAAGCTAATCAGATTGTTCCGCTTAGTAATATCGAGGAGGCGCACGCGAAGTTTATCTAGCTCGCGGCGGACTGCTTCTGCTTTTTGCGGGTCTACTGATTCTTTCGATTTTCTCCCCGTCTGATTAGCGGCAACCTGCACTGTCACGAGCACTCCTATGAAAAATTGTGAAACAAAATCCGCTAGGTAGGCTCCTATACGCGAAAACGGCAATTGAATTGTCGATCAAGGTTTTTGGGAACCATTCGATACTCAGTAGACGAACCCATCATTACGATTTGGCTCATCGGTATTGCGTCAAAATGAGCAAAACCCTGTCGCACCAATGGAGAACAGCATTTTTGTCTGATTTCCCCTTCAGGACCAAGACAAAAGTGCCATGAGATGTTCTTGAATGGAAGTGTAAATGCCAAGTCGCCACACGCGCGAGTCTTATAGCGCTTGCTGCCATAAGGGCACTGTACACGTCGTTACAATTTTAGCACCCGGTTCGCTTGTATAAGCTTTGTCAGTTTGGGCACAGTTTGGGCACAATTAACGAGGTTCCAAGGAAGAGCATATCCTGTAAGTCATTGATATATTTGGTGCCCGGAGGGGGACTTGAACCCCCACGACCTTGCGGTCTGCGGATTTTAAGTCCGCTGCGTCTGCCAGTTTCGCCATCCGGGC
>JARLFX010000243.1 GCA_031296355.1 Acidobacteriaceae bacterium | reverse complement strand
TACAGGACGAAGGGGTCATCAGCATCGACGAGTACGAGCCGGCAGGCTCCTTCGAGCGGCAGATTCGCGACTACAAAATCAAGTTGGCTGTGGCGGCCGTGCACGAACACAACGGCAATAAGACGCTCGCGGCGCGAAGCCTACAGATCTCCCGCGCATACCTGCACCGTCTCATTCGGGGTGCCGGAGCAGACATCGGCATTGAGCCGGAGAATGGTAAGCCGGAAAATCACAAGCTGGAAATCGCGTGAACACAGAGTCTCTGGCTACCAAGCAGGCATCAGGGTTGCCATCCTGAGCGAGCGCAAAACGCGAGTCCAGAGATCTACGTTTCTCTTTGCCCCGCAAAACTCTATTCGATTGCGGGAAAATGCTCTGGCCGTCCCACCCATTTTCTCTTTTTGATGCGGGCAATGCGGCAGTTCCGATGCTACGTCCCTGCACCCACAGCCACCGCTTCTGCCCATGCTGTGCGCCGCCGCAACTGCGCACTGACTCATCTGGTCGGAACGCTGTCTACCTCCACAACGGACTCTTCATACTCGATCTCTTCCAGAGACTTTCCTTTGGTCTCTGGAACCATGAAGAAGACAAATCCTGCCCCCAGAAAACAGATGGTGCCGTAGGTCAGAAATGTTCCGGCGGTTCCGATTCCCTTGTTCAGAAGCGGGAAAGAATAGGTCAGCGCGAAGGATGAAACCCATAACGCTGCTACCGAAATCGAGACAGAGGTAGCCCGTACGCGGTTGGGAAAGATCTCCGTAATCAGCACCCAGGTGACTGGCGCAAGCGACATCGCATAACAGGCGATGGCGCAAAGCGTGAGGATTAGAACCCAGGTTCCCTGCAACCCCTGACGATAGGCGAAGCTGGCAGCGATGTGCGAGGCCCCGACCCCAAGACACCCAAGAAGCATCAGGCGACGTCGCCCAAATCGATCCACCAGCAGCATCGCGACTACGGTAAAGATCAGGTTGATGGTCCCAGTCACGACAATATTGAAGAGAATGTCATTAACTCCATACCCAGCGCTGCGATAGACCTCTTCGGCGTAATTGAAGAGAATATTGATTCCGCTCCATTGCTGTAGAACGGCGAGGGCGATCCCGATCAGTAGAAGCCTCCTGACATTTGGGGAGCGATACGCTCGCCAATCGCGTTTGCTGGATGAAACGCCAAGCGTCTCGGAGACCGCTGCCAGTGCAGCCACGCTGTATCTTTCGCCGCCGATGCGCGCCAGAACCCGTCCCGCCGCGTCCATATTCCCCCGCGCAACAAGCCAGCGTGGGCTTTCAGGAATCAAAGGGGTAGTCACCAGAAAGATCGTTGCAGGAACGGCTACGGCGGTGAACATCCAGCGCCAGCCGTACTGCACATTCCAGGAGGCCGCCAGCATGGCAGCGGTAGCATGCTCCGGTACGCGTTCAGCAATCTTCCAATTGGCAATTTGAGCGGCGAGAATGCCTACAACCAGAGCCAACTGGTTGAGACTCACCAGCCGTCCGCGCCACGCGGCAGGGCTGATTTCGGCAATATACATCGGGGACACGTTGGATGCGAGACCGATCGCGATGCCACCTGTAATGCGCCACGCAATGAACAGAGCAAAGGTATAGGACCAGCCCGTAAGGATCGACGATGCGGCAAAAAGGAGGGCTGAAAATATCAGCACCTTCTTTCTTCCCAGACGATCGCTCATGCGCCCTGCGAGCAAGGAACCCACGAAGCAACCAACGAGAGCGCAACTATTCGCCCACCCCACCTCTGCGGCGGAGTCGAGGTGAAAGTATGCCTCATAAAAGGGCTTGGCACCGCCGATGACAACCCAATCGTAGCCAAAGAGCAAGCCTCCCATGGCGGCTACAAAGGCGATCATCCATATGAAGCCGATGCGCAACTCGCCATCGAATTCCGTTGTGTGCGCTGGAGCGGAGGGGGATAGCTGCATATTTTATCTCGTTCCTGCATAGGCTGGTTGGATCTGATGAAGAAGGTCAGAGGCGCCTGCGTGATTGCTGTCAATCTGGAGGATCTCGCCGAGAAGGCCGATAGCCTCCTCCTGTCGGTTCAGACCAGATAGAGCCTGAGCGCGCAGAAATCTCGCGGCAATCCTGTTTCGGCGCGGGAGATCGTCTTCAAACAGTAGCATCGTCGGCAGCGAGGTCGCGAAGTAATCAATCTTCGGCTCAGTCGCTTCCAGATTCAGGCTATAGTCGTAGATTCCCGTGAAGGTCTCTTTCGCCTCCGCGCATTGTCCCAATTTGAGCTGAGCCATCGCCGTCCAGTAGGTCATTTCGGAGACCGTCCGAACAGACATCTGCTGAAAGTCGCCGCGTTGTCTCGTAGCGCGCTGCCACCAGAAAGTCGCCGCTGCGTTATCTCCCAGCGACTCATAGGCGACGCCGACCCAGTAGTAAATGTCGCTTTGATTGGCAAGCAGATGCTTTGCTTCGCTGAGATTCTCCGGCGGAGTTAGAGCAGCCTGAAATTGCTCCAGCGCGGCAGCAGAATCGCTCAGGTTCAACAAGGCTTGCCCAAGTTGCAGACAAGAGCGGACGTACTGTGCCAACACAAGTCCCTCCCCGCCCTCCCACGGCTGGAATTTTCTTGTCAGGAGTAGTTGCAACGCCTGCTCCGGCTGGCCAAGATGGTTATACAACGTCGCCAGCTCTACCGAGAGATCGTCGCGCCGCGCAGTGAGTTCCGGATACTTGCGCAACTCCGCCAAGCGGATGGATGGCTCGATGCCGATGCGCTTCCACAGTTGATCTCGCTCGTACAACACGCGACCGTCTTCTGGATTGAGTTTGAAGGCTCGATCGAAGGCCTCCCGCGACCGCTCCATATCGCCCCGAACATTGAACAGGGCAATGCCGAGATTTCTCCAAACCGTTGGAAGACTCTGGTTCAGACTTGCAGAGGTCTCCCACTGCTGAACCGCCTCTTCGTGACGGCGACGGTCATACAGCCAGGTTCCCAACAAGTAATGCGGCGAGGATTGCCGAGGATCCGTCGCGATCGCCCTTTGCAGCACAACCATCTCCTCCAGACGAACGGGAAAACAGTAATCAAGCGGCGTTGCGTAAGCACGCGCCCAGGTCTCTGCGGCGGTCGGCAGATTCAGATCGGTCTCGATGGTTGCCAGAGTAAATAAAACCATTGGCGTAGAACCATCTCGGACAGAGGGATCTACTGATCGGAGCAGTCTGGCGGCCTCTTCTCGCTGGCCAGCGCGCAACAGATCGAACGCAAGATCCAGACTCTCCTGTCCATTCGAGGGCTTTATGCCATCGCGATACCGAGAGGCCAGATCCAGCCGATCGAGCGCCTTGATCTGTTGATGGATTCTACTCGCCTCTTCAGTTTGTCCCAGCCGCGTCAGCGCTACGACCATCAGATTCAACGCATTCAAATTGTCGGAGTCTGCGCGCAGCGAGCGTTGCAGGTGATCGAGTGCCGTCTGCCAGTCTTCTCTGCAAGCATCTATCTCGGCGAGAGCAAAGTAGGCTGAAGCCTTCCATGCCGCATTCCAGGTGGCTTTGTAGAGTGCGTCGTAGGCCTCTTTCTCGCGGCCACGAAATCGCTCTGTAACGCCGAGGTTATAGTACGGCTCGCCGTCGTATGGGTTTGGATTCAGACGAGTCAGTCGGGCGACGGCAATCTCAAAGTGTGCAGCAGCCAGATCGAACTCGCCACGCTGCATTCTCCACAGGCCGAGCGCGTTGTTGCTCCGGCTGTCTTCAGGATCGCGACGAACTGCTTCCCGCCAATAGGTCTCAGGAGGCAAGGTCGCGTGGCGATACTGATGCAGGTGGAGACCTGTGAGGTAAAGCTCTTCGATACTGGATATCTGCGAGGGCGGAAGCGGTTCGACCGCGACGGCGGGCGACCTCATCGCAACCACTTTGGCCGTATCGTATTCGATCAGCGTCCGTTTCTGCGATCGAACTTCGACACAAAGGGGAGACCCGATCAGGGGCTTTGGAATCGCGACGGAGAAGAGCAGGGGATGCGCAACGTCGACAGTAGAGCGGCGGCAATCAAGCTCAGTCGAGCCACTACGCAAGGTCACCGTAACCTCTCCAACGGCGTGCGTGACACAGAGGCCAACCTGAGCCTCGGCCCCATCCGCGCGCACGCTCAGCGCAGCATCCAGATTGGCCGCCTGCGGAGTGCCCACTCCATGAATCGGAAACCAGTTCTGCGAAAAGGTTTTAGTCTCCCACGGAGCAAGATAGGAAAAATCCGGCTGATTGTCGGTGTAGACTCCGGCCATCAACTCGATGTAAGGCCCATCGTTATCGGTGAGACTGCGATCCCAGGCGTAGCCAAACTCGTGATTTCCCCAGGTCCACTGCTTCTTTCCCGGAGCGATGTGATGGTTCGCAACATGCACGACCCCGCAGTCGGCCTTGTAGTCGTACCCGCCGAAGAAGTCTTTATCCGTACCTGTGATCATGTAACTGGTGGGGACGGGGATGTTTGCATACCAACTCAGATCGTTGGCAGGGTAGGAGCCATCCGGCACAAACGAGGCCGGAGCCTCCTCGGGAGGAACGCCGGAGATTGCGCGCTCGCCATAGTTGACCCCATAGTAAAAGCCATCGCATTGCGGAAAGGTTGTGACCGCGCGCTTGGCATGATCTGCGACGAAGCGAACATCCGTGGGGAAGAACGACTGATACTTCTCGTGTACGCGCGTAGCCACGTTCGCCCACCAGAGAAAGGTCTGCGTGTACGGCGTGCGATTGAACAACCGCACCTTCAGTTCGAGCGCGGCTCGATCCGGGCGCAGGCAGACGCCGTGCATCCCCTTCATGCGAAGCATCGGATCGTGATCGCTGCACCAGACCGTGACGGAACCGTCCTCGTGCTGCTCGATCTCGGTCTCGACCGGCATATAGGTCGCCGGACGATGGTGCTGCGGCCAATTGAACTCGACGCCGCCGGAGATCCACGGCCCTGCCAGTCCGACCAGAGCCGGCTTGATCACATTCTGGCGATAGAAAAAATCGTAGCCCGTAGTCTTGTCGTAGCCAATATGAATCCGTCCGCCTAGCTCTGGAAGAATCATCAACCGCACATATTCATTCTCGATATGAATTGCCTGCCACAGTTTGCTCTGTGGCTCGGTGGCGATACGGTCGATAAAGGGCAGAGGATAGACTCGGCCGCTGCTCCCCTGATAAACCCGCTTTTCCAGAAACATGGGATTCTTGTCCGCCGCATCGGGTTCGTAGGTGAGAATCTCGACCGGCTCACGCCACGCCTTTACGGAGCCATGCAGATGAGCAGGGGCATCGGGAAGTCTCAGGAATTTTTGTAGCGACTCGGCCTTCAGATGCGGGGAAATCGTCGACATCCAGTACGTTCCTTTACAAAACGTTATCGTGCACGTAACTGTATCCATTGATTCCTACGGCTGTCAATTTTCTCGAATAATTTAGAGAATGCAAGGATTTTGCGAAGAGCAATCGATGGTCTCAGCGTTCTGGACAGTAAAGTTCCTCTTGCGCGAGCAGATCGACAAAAAGAGGAAGATTACTGCGCAGAATGATATGCGGAGCCAGACGGGTGATGTCTTTGGGGATGGCCCCAGTGGTCAAATATCGGCAAAGCATCTCGAACGCCATTCGACCCTGAGTAAACGGTCTCTGATACAGCGTGGCGAATACCTTATTCGACTCAATCATCGCCGCCAACTCCGGGAACAAGTCGGTAGTGATGATCTGGAGCTTGCCAAAAGCATTTACTTTCTCCACCGCGCGAAGAACGGGCAAGCTATTGGCCGTGTTGATATACAAACCGCCAAGATGGGGAAATTTGCGCAAGACCTTCAGTGCGCTCTTGTAGGCCTCTTCGGGCCGCTCATGAGACTCAACCGCTGGGACAAGCGAAAGATGGGGTGCCAAAGTGGCTAAAGAAGCAGCAAACCCACGAAGCTTGTCTGCGTGATCGTGAATCTTCAGATCTCCGGTGAACATGGCAACCGACGCCGACGAGGGAAGCATGCGTCCCAGAAGTTCAGCCGCGATCCCTCCGCTGATGACGGAGTCGACTGCGATGCATGCCAGACGCCCAGTGCGCGGCGCGTCCGTTGAAACGTATACGATCGGCGTATTGCGCTCTGGATTTCGGACGAGGGTCGCCATTCTCGCAGGACTTCCGGGTGCCATAATGACGCCATCGAACTCCTCCCATTGGGCGGCTTTCATCGCTTCCAGATCCCCTTCCCCCAGACGAGGATAGGAGTAGAAGGTCAGATCAACGCCGGGCCCCGACCAGGATTCAGCGGCATTCTGAATTCCTTCCTTCAGCGCGCCGAAATACGACGCAATCTGGGCGGGCAGAAATACTCCTACGCGAAGATGACGATTCAAGCGCAGATTGCGCGCCGCAACGTTGGGACTGTAGTTCAACTGCTTGGCCATCTTCAGGACACGATCGCGCGTCTTGGGGCTGACGCCAACCCTCGCATGCAGAGCGCGATCGACGGTTCCGTTGGAGATGCCCAGAGCAACTGCGATCTGCCGAATCCCTGCTGGTTTTGAAGTATCTTGGCTCACCTCAGTATTCTACTTGGCGCCTGAGAGACGACGACCGCAAAATAATCGGGCAAGAGCAAGAGTTGCGAAAGCTGGCTTTTTCTCTGTCTGAATTCCTTCTGGCATTTTGTTCCAAACGGCCCATGATAAAATTCCAGTGTTGCAAGCGCTTCTGTACCAGCGTCAAAGTCCCTGATTTCACTTGTCTTTTGTGCGCCCCCGCTTCTATCATCAAGATTGCAAACACTATGGGTTGCCTGAAGCCGAGGCCCCCTTTTCGCACCAGATCTTTGAGCAGCACCATCGTTTCCTGCAACACTGAAGCTAACTATGAGCCAAATCAAGCAGCCCGAGCCGCACACCGTCACCGTCAGCAACGCCGAGGGCTATCGCAATAGCTACGCCAACAGCGTGCAGGTTCGCATGAGCGTCTGGGACTTCTTCATGGTCTTCGGAACCATGCAGCAGACCTCAAAGGAAGAGGTCATGGTCGAGAACTTTCAGGGCATCTACCTCAGCCCGCAGCAGGCCAAGGCCCTGGCGCACGTCCTCGGCCAGAATCTCGCCCAGTACGAGCAGGACTTCGGCCCCATCGCGCTTGAGCCCCGCGTCATCGCTCCCGGCGGTCCCATTCACTAGCCCCGTCGCCGCAAGGCTGTAGACTTTCTCTGTGCCGCCTGCCCGCCAATCCAGCGAATTGCATCCGCCCGCAGCCCCGCTGCGCCCGCTTCCCCAGTGGATGCTCTTTCCGCCCATCTTCGTCTTCGTTTACCTCACCCACTTCACCCTGCTGCGCCTTCCTTACTTCTGGGATGAATCCGGCTACTACATTCCCGCGGCATTCGATTTCTTCCGCACCGGCACGCTCATTCCCCATAGCACGCTCAGCAATGCGCATCCGCCGCTGCCCTCCGTTCTGCTCGCCTCCTGGTGGCGTCTCTCCGGCTTTGTGCCCAGCGGAACGCGCACCGCCGTCTGCCTCGTCACCGCCTTTGCCCTGCTCGCCGTCTACCGCCTCGCCCGTCCTCTCTGCGGCGAACTCGGCGCAGCCGCCGTCACTCTGCTCACCGCGCTCTACCCCATCTGGTTCGCGCAGAGCACCCTTGCCCACGCTGACATCTTCGCCGCCGCCTTCACCCTCTGGGGTCTTACGCTCTACCTGGAGCAGCTTGATTCCCTCCGGCCCGAGTTCGCTGCCCTACTGCCCATTGCAGGATTCTTCTGGCTCTCTGTGCTCTCAAAAGAGACAGCCCTCGGCATACCGCTTCTTCTGGTTCTGCTTGAACTGATTCGCGCCGTCCGCAGCCGTCCCCGCCCCGGCATGATCGCCGCGCTGCTCTCGCCGCTGCTTCCCCTAGCCGCCTGGTACGCCTACCACCGCCACGTCACCGGCTTCACCTTCGGCAATCCGGAGTACCTGCGCTACAACGCCACTGCCAATCTCTCCGCGCAGCGCATCGCCTACGCGCTCTTCCATCGCGCCATCCACCTCACCGCGCACATGGAACTCTTCGTCCCCATACTCTGTGCGCTGGCATGCCTCTTTCTGCCGGTTCTGCCGCAGGCGCGCGTTCTGCCCCGCCGCATCCTCTTCACCTTTGCTGTTCTGCTGACCGGCAACTGGATCTTCTTCTCCGTCTTCGGAGGCGCTCTCCTCACACGCTATCTGCTGCCTGTATATCCCCTCATTCTTCTGCTCTGCGTCGCCACGTGGATGCGCCATCTCCGCGCCTGGTGGCCGCTCGCCATCCTCACCGCCTCTGCATTCATCGTTGGCCTGCTCATCAATCCGCCCTACCACTTTGCGCCAGAAGACAATCTCGCCTACCGCGACATGATCGTCCTCCAGCAGCAGGCCTCGTCCTTCATCGTCCAGCGATGGCCGCAGGCCACCGTGCTCACCGCATGGCCCATGAGCGACGAACTCCGCAAGCCGGAACTCGGCTACGTGCGCAAGCCCATGCAGGTCGTAGCCATCGACAACTTTTCCCTGCCCCAGTTGCAACTGGCCGCGAATGAAGAAGAGCGCTTTGACACCGCCCTCATCTTCTCCACCAAGTACGATCCCCCCAGCCTGCGCGGCCGCAATGAGTCGATGGCGACCCAATACTTCGATTTCCACCGCGATCTCTTCCCCGCACAGGCCGCCACCGTTCTGCATGGCAGCATCGTCTGGCAGGCGCAGCGCAACGGCCAGTGGGCCGCCGTCATCCGGCTTGACCGGGGCGCCGTGGCCCAGCTCAGATAAAGAATCCCGGGGGCAACTATAATCAGCACGTGGTCTTAGGCCGAACATTCCGTCCCGTTGCATTTGCCCTTGCGCTCCTCCTGCTCACCCTGCCCGCCACCGCGCAAAGCGCCTCCGCCGGCAATGGTGATTCCAGCGGCCGCGTCGTCCTCGTCCTGCCCTTTGAGAATCACTCCGGCCAGCCCGGCCTGGATTGGATCGGCGAATCCTTTCCCACCACCATCAATCAGCGCCTCGGTTCCGCCAGCTTTCTCACCATTACCCGCGACGACCGCATGTTCGCGCTCGATCATCTCGGCCTGCCGCTGGATTTCAAACCCTCCCGCGCTACCACCATCCGCATTGCGCAGACGCTCGACGCTGACTACGTCATCGTCGGCAGCTTCACCACCAGCGGCGTCGCCCCCAACCTGCGCATCCAGGCCCAGGCGCAGGTTCTGCGCATAGACACGCTGCACCTCGACGCCCCCATTCAGGACTCCACCCCGCTCCCTCGCCTGCTTGATCTTGAGAACGCGCTTGCATGGAACATCGCGCGCCAGATGGATCCGAACTACAACGTCGCCCAGGAAACATTCCTCTCCGCATCCGCCGGCCTCCAGCTCAACGCCTTTGAGAACTACGTCCGTGGCCTGGTCGATCGCAATCCCGCTGACAGCGCCACCCACCTGCAGGCCGCCGTGCAGCTCCAGCCGAACTACGCCGCCGCCATCCTCGCTCTCGGCAAGCTGCAGTATGCCAATCAACAGTATGAGCAGGCCGCCGTCACACTTTCCAAACTGCCCCCAGGCGATCCCCTCGCGCTCGAAGCCGGCTTCTATCGCGGCCTTGCGTTCTTCAACACCGGCAAGTATGCGAACGCTGAGAAATCCTTCGCTGCCGTCGCCCTCGCCCTGCCGCTGCCCGAGGTCATCAATAATCAGGCCGTCGCCATCAGCCGTCAGAACAAAGATGCAGGCGCTCTATTTCAGCGCGCCTCCATCGCAGACCCCCAGGACGCCGACTACCACTTCAACATCGCCGTCACCCTCTACCGTCGCAAAGACTATCCCGGCGCACAGCGCGAAGTCCTGCAAGCTCTCAAGCTGAAACCCTCTGACGCGGAATCCGCCGCCCTGCGTGACCATATCGCCGCCGCAATGGCCGGCGTTGCACCCACCGCCAACGACGCCTTCGACCCCTTGGAGCGTATTCGCCGCACCTACTCGGAAGCCAGCTTCCGCCAGGCCGCCTTCCAGCTTGACCAGATACGCGCCCTGCGCATGGCCGCGCTTCCCCCGGCAGAGCGCGCTGGCCAGCTCACCCAGCTGGGCTTCGAATATCTCGATCAGGGGCTGGCTCCCGAAGCCGAAAATCAGTTCCGCTCCGCCATCGCAGCCGATCCCCGCAACGCCAACGCCCACGCTGGACTGGCCCGCCTCGCCCGCCAGAATGGCAACCTGCAGGATGCCCGCAGCGAAGCAACGCACTCCCTGCAGCTCCACGCCAACGTCCCCGCCTACCTTGTGCTGGCTCAACTGGAGCTCGACGCCAGCAATCTCCCTGCCGCCGCAACTTACGTAAGCAGCGCACTCAAGCTCTCGCCCAACGACTCCGCCGCTCTCGGCATGCGTCGCGCCCTCGAATCCCGCGGACAGAAGCTCCCATGAAGTTCCGCCTGCTCGCCTTCGCCGCGATCGCCTTCCTCCTCGCCGCAGCCGTGTGCGCAAGCGCCCAGTCCAATCCTGTCGTCCTCAAGCTGACAGTGCGCGACACCATCCAGCCCGTCAGCGCCGGCTACATCCAGCGCGGCCTCTCGTACGCGGCAGATACCCACGCCAGCGCCGTCCTCATCGAACTCGATACCCCCGGCGGCCTGCTCGATTCTACCCGCGACATCGTGCAGCACATCCTGCAATCCCCCGTTCCGGTCATCGTCTTCATCTCCCCCGCAGGCAGCCGCGCAGGCTCTGCCGGATTCTTCATTCTCGAAGCCGCAGACATCGCCGCCATGTCGCCCGGCACCAACGCTGGCGCCGCCCACCCTATCCTCGAAGGCAAGACGATGGACCCCGTTCTTAAGCAGAAGATTGAGAATGATGCTGCCGCCTTCCTCCGTTCCTACACCGTCCGCCGTGGCCGCAATGCCGACGCCGCCGAAGACGCCGTGCGCAACTCGAAATCCTACTCAGACAGCGAAGCCCTCAGTCTCAAGTTGATTGACGCCATCTCCTCCAGCGATATTGGCCTGTTTGCCCTCACTCCCGGCCTGCAGCTCAAACGCTTTGACGGAACGCCCGCCCCGCTCAACCTCAATCAGGCGCATGTGCAGGAGTTTCCTCCCAGCCTGCGTGAGCACATCCTCGGCAAGCTGATGGACCCCAACATCGCCATTCTTCTGCTCTTCGCCGGCGCGCTCCTCATTTATCTCGAATTTCATGTGCCCGGCACCATCCTGCCCGGCTCCATCGGCACCCTTCTGGTGCTGCTTGCCCTCTTCGCGCTCAATCTTCTGCCCATCCACTTCGCCTCCGTCACCATCATGCTGGCCGCACTGGTCCTTCTTGTTCTGGAAGCAAAGTTCCCCAGCCACGGCGTTCTTGCCCTCACCGGCAGCATCGCTTTGATATTTTCCCTGCTCACGCTGGTCAACGGTCCCATTCCAGAGCAGCGTGTTCACCCTGCCGTAGCCATCGCCACCGGGCTCAGCTTCGGCCTCATCACCTCGTTCCTCGCCCTCCTCGCCCTGCGCGCCCGCCGCAACAAGCTCCTGATCGGGCCCGCAGCCCTGCTGGGTGCCACCGCCATCGCGCAGACGCCGCTCGCCCCCTCCGGCCAGGTGCTGGTACGCGGCGAACTGTGGCAAGCCCAGCTCGAACCTCCTACCGCTTCCCAGCCCGCCGGAGCCGCCGTTCGCGTAATTGCGGTCGAGAACCTCCTTCTAACCGTCCGCGGCAGCGATTCTCCCGCCACATTCGAGTAAACTGAAACCAGCGGTCTTATACCGTTGCCCGCGCCCTACCGGCGCCCAAGCCAGGAGTTTTGCAAGCATGTTGAAGTTAGTTCGCAGTAGCCTTCTTTTTGCCTCTCTCGTCTGCCTCTTGGCCGCCTCCGCCGCCAATGCACAGTCCCTCTCCACCCGCGACCTCATCCTCAGCCGCATCGATCTCGGCCTCACCGTGCCGCTGGAGTACACCGCCACCACCTCTGGCCAGCGAGTCCAGTCTCAAAGCCCGTCCACTGCTTCTGGCTATCTCATCTCCATCGGCTACACCAAGTCGCCATGGATCGGCGCCGAAATGAACTACAAGTTCTCGCGCTTTACCCAGAATTACGTCTACACCTATTACCCCATCACCTATCCCGTTGCGCCCTCCTATCCCATTGCGCTCGGCATTGATGCCAACGTGAAAGAGCTCACTTGGGGTTATCTGGCCCATACCCCCGGCACCTACGCCGGGTTCAAGCCTTTCGCTGGCATTGGCCTGGGCACAACCGATTTTGTTCCAACGCCAAATGGCGGCCAGGGCCTGCAGCGTCAGTTCCGCGCCACCTACTACTGGAAGATTGGCGCGGATTACAACTTCGGAAACAGTCACTTCGGCGCACGCGTCCAGACTCGCCAGCTCTTCTACAAAGCGCCTGACTTCGGCCAGAACTACCTCACCAGCGGCGCCCATACCCACACCCTCGAACCCTCCATCGGCTTCTACGCCCGCTTCTAGCGCCACAGCACTGCGAAAGCCCAGGTCTCACGTCTGAGACCTGGGCCTTCGCAGCAGACCAACCTTTCCGCTGCGCTGCGCATAAGCCGCATGTGCGAAATTCCCGTTTTGCATCGCCGCTTGCCTGCAAATCCCCACCCACCACCTGATTCACTTCACCGGCGCTGCGTTACAATCAAAGCGTTCGCGACTGTCCCTTTTGACAGCGCATCGTGAGGCTTTGTGGAAACCCTGAATCTGCCCATACTTGTTGTCGTCGTCATCGTTGTCCTCTATCTCATCAACTCAGTCAAGATCCTGAAGGAGTATGAGCGCGGCGTCATCTTCCGTCTCGGTCGCATGCGGTCTGAGCCCAAGGGCCCCGGCCTCATCTTCGTCTTCCGCCCGCTCGATCAGATGGTTCGCATCAGCCTCCGCCAGGAGGCGATGGAAGTTCCCCCGCAAGACGTCATCACCCGCGACAACGTCACCCTCAAGGTCAACGCCGTCATCACCCTCCGCGTCGTCGATCCGGTAAAAGCCGTTCTCGAAGTCACCAACTACATCTATCAGACCTCGCAGTTCGCCCAGACCACGCTCCGTTCCGTGCTCGGCGAATCCGATCTCGACGGCCTGCTCGCGCACCGCGACCAGCTCAACCAGCGCATTCAGACCATCATTGACGGCCACACCGCCCCCTTCGGCCTCAAGGTCGTCTCTGTCGAAGTGAAGCAGGTTGACCTCCCCGAATCCATGCTGCGCGCCATGGCCAAGCAGGCTGAGGCCGAGCGCGAAAAGCGTTCCAAGATCATCCACGCCGAGGGCGAATTCAACGCCGCGCAAAAGCTGGTAGACGCCGCTGCCCTGCTCGCCACCCAGCCCATGACCCTGCAGCTTCGTTATCTCCAGACGCTCACCGACATTGGCGTGGAAAAGAACACCACCATCGTCTTCCCGCTGCCCATGGAGTTGATGTCCCTGCTGAACAAAGCCATCACCTCCGTTCCAGCGCCCACAAAGGAATAGTCCCCTATGCCCATTGGCCCCCACGACCGCAACGAAGACTTCCTGACCCACGACGCGCCGGAGTTGCAGCGCCTGCAGGGTCAGGGTGCTGAGCGCGAAATCACGCTCAGCACCGGCACCATTCTCGGCATCTTCTTTGCGCTCGCGCTGCTCTGCGCCGTCGTCTTCGGCATGGGCTACACCCTGGGCCGCCGCTCCTCCCAGGCGCTCACCGCAACGGAATCTTCCTCCGGTGACAGCAGCTTCTTCGGCTCCAAACCGTCGCCGCAGAGTATCGACATGCAGGCCGCCCCATCCACAACTGCCCCGGCGGTGCCGGCGGCCAGTGAAACCTCTACCCCTGCTCCCGCACCCTCTACCAGCGCATCCACACCTGCCCCAGCCCCCGCTGTAGTAGAAGCGAAGCCCGCCAGCCCGCCGCCGGCACACGTCGCACCTGCTACAGCTCCCCCTGCGCCCGCGCCGGTCGCCAGCGCGCCCCAGTCCAGCGTGGTCCAGATCGCCGCCGTCTCGCGCCAGGAAGATGCTGACATCCTGCTTACCGCTCTGCGCAAAAAAGGCTATTCCGTCAGCCCGCGCACCGAGCCGCAAGACAAGCTCATCCACATCCAGATCGGCCCCTTCAGCAACCGTAAAGACGCCGATGCCATGCGCCAGCGCCTCTTGAGCGACGGCTACAACGCCATCGTCAAGTAAGCACTGCTTCTGTCTTTGCTTCTGAGGTAGGTTCTGTCTTTGCTTCTGAGGTAGGTGCGGGCTTCAGCCCGCACATGATGTTCCGCCACGGAACCGGGCTTTAGCCCCTGAGGCCCTGTTCCCTCTGCCGCCATTTTCACCCAAGTACCGGATTCTGCATCTCCGCAGGCAGCGCTGCGTTGATCGCGTTGCGCACAGCCTCCATCAGCTCTTCGCGCGTCGCATACTGGCTGCTGTCGATCTCTGGCAGTAGCTGGATTCGCGCGGTCCCGGGATGCACCTTCATGCTTCCCACCCGCATCATCGTCTGCGTTCCGCTCAGCGCCACCGGTATGATCGGTGCGCCAGTCTCCTTCGCCAGGAAGAACGGCCCCTTCTTGAACGGCCGCAGCCTGCCGTCCGGCGAGCGCGTTCCCTCCGCAAAGATGACGATGTGCAAGCCATCATGCAGGGCCCGTGCAGCAGCGTCGATGCTTGCCTTCGCCTTCGCCGGCTCGCCGCCGCGTTCGACCGGCACAAACTGCGCCATCCGCATCGCCCGCCCCAGGATCGGAATCCGCATCAACTCCGCCTTCAGCATCACGCACGTCCGCCCCGGAATCAGCGGAAGCAGCACTGGCGGGTCAAGATTCGATACATGGTTGCTCATGAAGACGCAGGCCTGACCCGAGGGAATATTCTCATACCCGCTGATCTCTACGCGGATGCCCCCGGCGCGCACACCCGCCCTGGCAATCCACATACCGGCCTTGTACAGCCACGAAATATCATTGCGAAATAGCGTCCACGGAATGCCGATGATGCCGGTAATAGGCCCAAGAGCGGTGTAGACGAACAACATCTTCAGAAGAGCGAACATTTCTCCTCAAGAATATAGGATATCGAGCAACATAGTATCGCCCGCCTCCTGCTTAGAAAAGAGTCTGCAAGCTATCAGCTTAGGAAAATACAGCCACCCGGTCCGCCGCTGTCTGACGCACCTTCCACCAGTCGGACTGTACCGCCGCCACCTCCGTCGGCAACCCCGGCTTCGGCGCAAACAGAGGCCATCTTCGCTCCGTCGCAATCTCCAGCATCCGTTCCATCGGCTGCCGCCAGCCATGCAGCGCCAGGTCAAACAGTCCCCAGTGAATCGGCATCAGCAGCCCCGCCCGTTCCGGCCCGCCGAGCGCCGCATACGCCTGCGCGGCTCCTTCCGGCCCCATGTGAATGCTCTTCCACAATTCGTTCGATGCGCCGATCTCCAGCATCGTCAGGTCAAACGGCCCATACGCCACGCCAATCGCTTCAAACCCTTCCCAGAATCCCGAGTCCGCTCCAAAATACACCGAATGTTTCCGGCCCTTGATCACAAACGAAGCCCACAGCGTCTCGAACCGGTTGAACAATCCGCGGCCTGAGAAGTGCCGCGCCGGTGCCGAAGTAATCGAACACGCCCCGTCCGCAACGCTCGCCGTCTGCGTCCAGTCCAACTCCACAATGCGCTCTGCGGCCACGCCAAACTCCTGTAGCAGCTTGCCCACGCACAGCGATGTCACCCACTGCGCCTTCGCCAGCGCCTCCAGCTTCACCAGCCCCTTGATGGTCGCCTTGCCCAGGTGATCGTAGTGGTCATGCGATACCAGCACCACATCAATCGCCGGCATCTTTTTCAGCGGCAGCGTCGGTGCGAAAAACCGCTTCGGCCCCGCCCACCGCATAGGCGATGCCCGCTCATCCCACACCGGATCGATCAACACGCGCACGCCGTCGATCTCCAGCAGTATCGACGAGTGCCCGAACCACGTCACCCGCAATCCGCTCGCTGGCGGTGTTGCATACACCTTCGCATCAGTTTGAAAAGGTCCCAGCGGCTCTTTCGGCGACTTCTCTTCCTTGTTCGCCAGATACAGCGGCAACACCTTGGCCATCGTCGAAAACCCACCGACCTGCGTCACCACGGGATTCTGAAACTTCTTATCCCTTCGCTCAGCTCGCTGCAACATTGTCATGCTAGTTGGATGCTCCCCCGAGCAACTCGACGCAAATTCCGCGCATCATCCAACCACGAGCATCGTGCCGCGGCACGATGCTCGTACTGCCTCTGCCGCTCCCGGAAAACCATAGCAGTGGGTGCCCCGGGTCTCGCTTTTAAGACCCGGGAACGATGTCCGCACTTCCCATACCATTCCCGGAAGCCTATACCGGCGCAGATTCAATCGCTGTTCGCTCCGCAATCGCCGCCGGCAGCTTCTCATAGATGCCGCCAAAGCCGCCATTCGATAGCACCGCCACCACATCGCCCGACTCCAGCAGCGGAACCATGTAATCTACAATTGCGTCTGCGTCCGGCAGCAGCACCGCGGTCGTGCCTGTCGCGTTCAGCGCCGTCACCACATGCTCCGGCGCCAGCCGCTCTGCCGCTGGAATATTTTCTGACTTGAACACTGCCGCCAGGACCACCTTGTCCGCTAGCGCCAGGCTGTCGCGCAGCTCGTGCTCAAACACGTTCCGCCGCAGCGTGTTGGAGCGTGGCTCCAGCACCGCCCACAGCCGCTTCCCCGGATACGAACTGCGCAGTGCGCGCAGCGTCTCCCGGATCGCCGTCGGATGGTGCGCAAAGTCGTCGATCACAGTCACGCCGCCCACCACCGCGCGCACCTCCAGCCGCCGCTTCACGCTGCGGAACGTTGCCAGCGCCTCTGCGATCGTCGCTGCGCTGATGCCCTCGCCTGCTGCAAGTGCCGCGGCAGCCGTGGCATTCATCGCATTGTGTTCTCCCGCCAGCGGCAACTCCAGCGCCGCAAACTCTTCCCGGTCGCGCAAAAGCCTCCAGTGCGTCAGCCCGCCCTCATGCTGCACATCGATCACGCGCCAGTACGAATCCGGCTTTTTGCCGTACCGCTCCACCTTGCAGAACGCCCTCGCCACACACTCTGAAACATTCTCGCTGTCATCAAACGCAACCACCCGCCCGCGCCGCGGAATCAGGTTCACAAAGCGTTTGAAGGCCGTCTTCACCGCATCCAGGTCCTTGTAGATATCCGCATGGTCAAACTCCACGTGCGTCAGGATCGCAGCATCCGGGAAATAGTGCAGAAACTTCGGCCCCTTGTCGAAGAACGCCGTATCGTACTCATCGCCTTCCAGCACGAAGGGCTTCGTCGCCCGCAGCGCAAAGCTCGACCCAAAATTCTCCGCCACGCCGCCCACCAGAAACGACGGTGCAAACTTTGCATCGTTGCGCGAAGCCACTTCAAAGATCCACGCCAGCATGCTCGTCGTAGTCGTCTTGCCGTGCGTGCCCGCCACCACAAACGAGTCGCGCCCCACCAGAAACTCGTCGTGGATCACCTCCGCCAGCGAGCAGAACGGTATCCGCTGGTCCAGCACATACTCCAGCTCCACGTTGCCACGGGAGATCGCGTTGCCCACGATCACCAGGTCAGGCCGCGGTTGCAGGTTCGCCTCCGCATACGGCTGCGCCATGTGGATTCCAAGCTCCGCCAGCAGATCGCTCATCGGCGGATACGCCGCGGCATCCGAACCGCTCACGCGGTGTCCGCGCAGTCGCAGCATCCCCGCCAGCGACGCCATCGCCGTGCCACAAATCCCGATAAGGTAAATATGCCTGCCCTGTTCCATATCGTTCAAGCTTACCCGCTGACCGCGGCCTCCAGAAAGTGCAGCCGCGGATTCTCCCCGCTCAGGTCCAGTTCCGCTTCCACGCCCAGCGGCAGTGTCACATTCGCCTCGTTCACATGCCCGCTTCGCAGCCCAATCGCCACCGGCCCCTCAAACCCGCGCAGCGAATACCGAAGCACCTGCTCCATCTTCTCCGCCTCGGCCTGCGAACTCACGCACTGCGCCATGTCGCCAAAGATGATGCCCCGCACGCTATCCAGTATGCCGGAATACCGCAGGTGCAGCATCTGCCGGTCCCATTGGTACGGGTGATGCCCAATATCTTCCAGAAAAAGTATGCTGTCCTTCGGCACAAAGGCATACGGCGTTGCCAGCGATTCAGTCAGAATGGAGATGCAACCGCCGCGCAGCATGCCCTTCGCCACTCCCGGCTGCATCACGCGCAGTCCGTCCGCTTTGCCCACCTCCCAGTTCGCATCGCCGCGTAGCGCGCTCTGCCAACTGGCAGCATCCACTCCGCCTTCGCGCGCAAAGTCTGAAGCCAGCATCGGCCCATGGAATGTCACCAGCCCTGCTTCCTGCTGCAGCCACGTATGCAGCGCGCACTGGTCGCTGTACCCTATAAATGGCTTCGGGTGCGCGCGAAAAACCTCGGCCTTCAACAGCGGCAACAGCTCTGCCGAACCCCAGCCGCCGCGCGTACACACCACCCCATCAATGCTCTTGTCGCTGAATGCTCGATGCAGATCATCGGCACGCTCTTGCGCACTTCCTGCAAAGGTCAGCGGCCCTTTATCCAGCGAATGCGGAAATATAACCGACTGATATCCCAATCCCATCAGCGTGGTCATTCCCTTCTCCACCAGGTCGCGCCTTGCCGCGCTCGCGGGCGATACCACCGCCAGCCTCGCTCCATCGCGCAATATCTTTGACCGTACCCTCTTTGCTCCGCTCACCGTGTAGCCACCTTTCCCACGCACACAATCTCTGCCGGCCCCGTCAATTGCATCGGCTTCTCTACCGCGGGCCATTCCACGCTCTGCGTACCGCCCTCTGCATGCGCCTTCAGCGCAGCATCGCAGCCGCGCAGCGCTATCGCAGCCGTCGCGCTCGCGCACGTTCCCGTGCCAGATGACGTCGTCGGCCCGCAACCGCGTTCGTAGATGCGAAACGCGATCTCGCTCTTGCTCAACACCCGCACAAACTCCACGTTCGTCCCCTGCGGAAACAACGGGCTGGTGCAGATCATGCCGCCGAGCTGCTGCCAGCTCATACCATGTGCGCTGAATTCTTCGCTCTCCACAAACACCACGAAGTGCGGATTACCAACATTCACTTCCGCGCCGGCCACTACGCCCACGCCCGAAATCTCCAGCGTTCGCGCCTTTACCTGCGGCACGCCCATCTCGCTCTCAATTAGAAACTGCGTCCCCTGAGAACTGATCACCTTGCATGCGCGTACCCCGCCATGCGTTCCCAGCTTCACCACTGGCCTCTGTTCGCTCAGAGCCAGCCACGCGGCCACGCAACGCGTTCCGTTGCCGCTCAACTCCGCCTCGCTGCCATCCGCATTGAAGAGCCGCAGAAACAGGCTGCCATCCTTGTTGCGCTGCAGAAATTCAATCCCGTCCGCGCCCACGCTGGTATTCCGTGCACACAGCTTCTGCGCCATCGCCGCATGCTGTCCGTTCGCCAGCGTCTCCTCAATCACCAGGAAGTCGTTGCCGCATGCATGCGCTTTTACAAACGGAACCATCTGCGCCACTATCTTCTGATTGATCATCTTGATCCTGTTGCACCGTTATACAAAGTTGACTGGTAAATATGAACCTCCGGCTGCCCCGTCACATGCGTCACTGAGGTCTCCGTCAAGCCCTCCGGATGCGCCGTCACCGCCGCATCCACCGGATCGCCTGCGATTGCCACCACATACGCCACGTGCTCCGCCGGAGCCTGCAACGCGGCGTGGAAACTATCGTAGTCGCTTTCGTTCACAATCTGCTTCAGCGGAATCCCCGCCGTCTCCACCGCTCCCGGATGGTCAGAGAGATACATCAGCACCGGCATCCCCCGTGGCATGGTTTCCAGCTCCCGTGCAATCGCCGCCTCCAGCGGGATCCGTGTCGCCGAATTCTTATATGCCTCCTGGATCACTAGTGGCTTCACATAGAACAGCGCCACGCAATTCGCCAGCACCGCGATTACCGCCACCACCCACAGCGTCGTCACGCCCTTCACGTTGCCCGTGAACCATCGCTGCTGCGCCCACGCCAGCCCCACACACATGCTCAGTGCCAGCGCCGGCAGCAACTCCATCCCATAGCGCGCGTTGTAGTACGAGTGCGGCCACAGCTGCGGAATGAAGATCGGAATCGAGCTGTACGCAATGGCATACATGTAGAACGGCAGCGGAAACCACAGGTAGGCCAGCGCGCGGCGTCCCTTCAACTTCGTGCGAAATGCCGCCCACAGCCCCGCCAGCGCCAGCGCCATCACGCCAAAGCCCGTCTCCCACACCGCCGCATCCACCTGCGCCGTGCGCGTGTAAAAGAGCAGCGCCCACGCCGGATTATGCCACCCGCGATAGTGCCGCGAACCCGGCGGCGATGTCTTCTTCTCAATCGCCGCGGCCGAGTACGGCCCCCGCATGAAGTCCAGCGGGTCGTGGAAGAAGTGCGCGTTGTACGCCAGCCATCCAATCGGCGCAGCCGCCAGCAGCACGGTAAACACCACAAACGCATTGCGCACGCCGCGCAGATTCTTGCCGCCATCCCAGTTCCGCACCAGCAGCCCCAGCGCCAGGCACCACGCCGCAGCCGCCATGATCCAGCCGTCGTATCGCGTATACACTGCGGCGATCAGCAGCAACGTCAGCCACACAATACGCCACACCGCCCGCCGCGTCTCGCCTGCCCGCAGCGCGAATCCAAACTCCATCAGTTCCAGCGCACTCCACACCATCAGCGCCAGAAACAGCGGCTCCGTCATCGCGGTTGTTGAAAGATAGATCAGCGCCGGGTTCAGCCCAAAGAACAGCACCGCCACCATCGCCCAGCGCATGCTCAGCATGTGCCGCGCCACGCGATAGAAACCCACCACAGACGCGACATAGCAGAACATCGAAGGCCATGCCCCCGCCAGCCCCGTCTGCCACCACTCCATCTTCTGCACAAACGGCAACAGCAGCAGATGCGGCAGCGGCAGCCACACGCCGCCCAGCTGCGAAATCCCCGGGTACCGCGCATCCAGGATGCGCCGCGCAATATGCAGATGCGCCACCGCATCGCCATACAGCAGCAGCATGCCGCGCGCTGCAAAATAATTCAACGCCACCAGCGCAATCATGCATGCAGCCACGCCGATGGGCAGCAGTTCATCCAGCGTCGCACGTCCCGGCGTCTCCCAGTCCACCGGTGGTAGCGGCACGCTGGGCGTTCGCGTGGCTGCACGCGATCTACGCAAGGTGAGATATCTCCTTGAAGAGCTCGAAGCGTTCAGCGATCTCTGTCTGGCTCACATTCTGCAGCCGCTCGGTGCCAAAGCGCTCCACCGCGAACGAACCCATCACGCCGCCGTAGAACATCGCCGTGCGAAACACCGTTGGCGTCAGCTCCGGCTGCGATGCAATGTACCCGTAGAACCCGCCGGCAAACGAATCGCCCGCGCCCGTCGGATCAACCACATCGCTCAGCGGCAGCGTCGGCGCGCGGAACGGCCACTTCGCGCTCTGCCCCTTGAAGCTCCGCTCACCAAAGAATCCCGTAGAGCCATACTCCCCGTGCTTCACCACCAGCGACTTCGGCCCCAGCGTCTTCAGAATGATCTCAGCCGCGCGCATCGTGTTCTTCACGCCAGAGAGCATCGCCGCCTCGCCGTCGTTGATCAGCAGCACGTCCAGCTCTTTCAGCACGGCTTTCAGATTCTCATTGTGGTCTGCGATCCAGTAGTTCATCGTGTCACCGCACACCATCTTCACGTTCGCCATCTGCTTGCGCACCCGCAACTGCAGCACCGGGTCAATGTTCGCCAGAAACAGATACTCGCTATCGCGGTACGCATCCGGAATCTTCGGCTCAAAATTCTGGAACACATTCAGGTCCGTCTGCCGAGTGTTCGCCGAATTCAGGTCAGAAAGATAATCCCCTGACCAGTGAAAGCTCAGCCCCGGTGCATGCTCGATGCCCTGTATATCAATGCCGCGCCGCGCGAACACCGCCTCATGCTCCGGCAGAAAATCCTCGCCAACCACGGCGATCACCCGCACCGGCGTGAAGTAGCTTGCCGCCAGCGCAAAATGTGTTGCCGCCCCGCCCAGGCAGCGTTCCCGCTTGCCATGCGGCGTCTCAATCGTGTCAAATGCCACCGAACCAACTACCAATATCGACATGAAATCCTTTCGTGTTTACCGAGTGTGCGGCGCATATTACTAGCCCTACAGGTACTTCGAAAGCAGCAGCGCCAGCTTCTCTTTCGTCGCTGCCGGAATCGCATCCGGCTGTGTCAGAATTGCAAACTTCAGCGCATCCGCATACGGCGAAGGCCCCTTCGGCAGCAGCTTCACCGCCTCGCGCACTACCTTCGTGCCGTTCTCCGCGTTCTGATGCAACACCGCCACAATCTCGTCAATGGTCACGGCATCATGCCCTTCGCGCCAGCAATCGTAGTCGGTCACCATCGCCAGCGTGGCATAGCTCATCTCCGCCTCGCGCGCCAGCTTGGCCTCCTGCAGGTTCGTCATGCCAATCACGTCTGCGCCCCAGCTCCGGTACAAATTCGATTCCGCGCGCGTTGAAAACTGCGGCCCTTCCATGCACACATACGTGCCGCCCAGTTTGCCCACCACGCCCACGGCCTTACACGCGTCTTGCAGTGCCATCGCCGTCGTCGCGCACACCGGATCGCCAAATGAAATATGCCCCACAATGCCCTCGCCAAAGAACGTGGCATTGCGCGCAAACGTGCGGTCAATAAACTGGTCCGGAATCACAAAATCCGTCGGCTTGTGCTCTTCCTTCAGCGACCCCACCGCCGAAACCGAAAGAATGTACTCCACGCCCAGCATCTTCATCGCATAGATATTCGCCCGGAACGGCAACTCCGACGGCAGCAGCTTGTGTCCGCGCCCATGTCGTGCCAGAAAAGCGACCTTGCGGCCATCCAGATCACCCAGTACCAATGCGTCCGAAGGCCGTCCAAACGGTGTCTCCACAATCTCTTCGCGCACATTTGTCAAACCCGGCATAGCGTAGAGCCCGCTGCCGCCAATAATGCCAATCTCTGCTTTCAGCAATGCTTTTCCTCTCGATGACTACCTGTGTTCTTTAAGTATACAAAGCTCAGCCAGTAACTACGCCACGCCACGGCAACTAAAAAATCCGTCGCAACTCCAACATTCTGAGCAGCATAGTGCAAACGGCGAACCCGTTTTGCACCTCAGCCCTCTTGACAACTTTTTGAGGATGAACCGGTTCACGACCTGCCACAAATCCGGGTGCCCCAGAGCCTGCCCTGAGCGAAGCCGAATGGGTCTCGCTTCTGAGACCTGGGTCTGTACCAG
Organism: Acidobacteriaceae bacterium; assembly: GCA_031296355.1. The sequence goes on along the minus strand of JARLFX010000243.1, from coordinate 21,898 downwards.
CCACTATCGCGCCTGCATCGCCCGCATCGCCGCCCGCGGAATCCCAAAACTCTCCAGCCTCTGCGCAAATCCCAACCCCAGCTCACCACCCACCGGGATCGTCACAAATGCGGGCGCCCCAGCCACGGATGCGGGTGCCCCAGGTCTGGCTTCTGAGACCTGGGACGGATGCTCATACCCAGTGCCGTCATCCCCGGCCAACCTCGCCTGCTGCAGCGGCCCATTCGCCTGCATACCCACCACTGCATCCGCAAGCTGCCGCGCCAGCGCCACATCAAATCCCTCTGCCACAAACACGCCGTTGTCCACGATCTGCACCAGCACATCGCCCTCTGGCGTGCTGTACACCTTTTCGTTCGCGCCCTTCTCATCCTTCTTCCGTCGCTCCAGCCGCTTGTACTTCCGCGGCAGCTGCTCCACGTAGATCTGCGCAAAGTTCCGCGCCGACGGCTCATTCTTCCAGTGCGAGTAATACAGCAATCCAATTGACGCGGTAGAAGCCTTCTCCTCCGCCGTCTTCGCGGAGCGCCGCTGCGCCGCAAAATAAATTCCGCCGTCCCACGCCGGCGCCAGCGCAGACGCCTGCTCCTGCCCGGCAAAAAGCTCCGTCAGCATGCGCACATCCAACTCGCCCATCACGCCAACGTCGTATGGCAGATAATCCTTGTCGATCAGCGGATGAATATTCGGCATGCGCAGCACCGGCACCGGCAGCCGTCCCAGGTACGAATCCGGGTTCATGATCTCCCAGCTCGATGACGGTGGCCTGTTCAGCGTTCCTGCAAACGCATCGCTTACCCCGCGCGCCTGCAGTATCTTCGCCTCAAACCCCAGTCCTTCGCGATACGGAAACATCAGCGTCTGCTGCAGCATCAGCGGCGCGCGCGCCATCAGCGGCGAATCGCTGTTGTCCGCCATCGCATCCTGCATCTTCTCCACCACCTCCGGCTCCGTCGCCAGCGTCTTGTGGATTGCCTGCAGCCCGTAGTCGGCGAACACCACCATCGCCTGCCCTTCGATCACCGCCTCACGCGCCGTATCCGCCTCATCCGTCTGGATGTGCTCGTTGTCCTCCGCCGCTGTCTTCGCAATGTCGTAGTGCGTTACCTCGCTCCACTTCTTCAGGTCCACGTGCTGGTCCTGAAGAGCGTGCGTCAGCTCGTGCGCCAGCACCGGCTTCTGTAGCTCCGGCGCCACCCAGTCCAGCAGGTTGATGGTCTTGCTCTTGGGATCGTAGAACCCAGCCACCTGCTCGGTCAGCAGTCCCAGCATGAACGAGCCCAGATGAAAGTCATGGTCCAGCATGCCGAACTTCTTCAGCACCACCTCAGAGCGCTCCACTTGCTGGATGCTCTTGTCCTCGTTCATCTTCGCTGCAAAATATTTGTTCGCCGCCTCGCGCGAAATAATCACGCGCTTCACTGGCTTCAGGATCGGCAGTTTGGTGTCCGCGCTCGCGAACTGCATAATCTCGTCCACGGAGCGCAACAGGTCCTGCGCCTGCTCCTTGGTCAGCCTGCTCTCCGTCGTCGGCGTCGCGCCTTGTGAGCCGCTCCCCGCCGCCTGTGTGCCGTTGCTCGCTGTTGCTGGTGGCGCAGTCTGTGCGCCTGCAGTCATCGCCATCGCCAGTGCAGCGATAACTACCGTACCCATCGATCTGTGCAATCAGCCCTCCGCCGCGCTCCGGCGCATCGCAAACGTATAATGAACAGTGTAGCGGCTCAGCCGCCTTGCGCACTATGGACCCCATCAAGCATCTCGAACCTATTCAGGCTCAACTCGCCGCTCTCACCACCCAGGCCGGGGTCTATCCCCTGTGCCAGACCGGCTGGCTCCGCGCCACTGGCCCAGACCGCCTGCGCTGGCTCGCCGGCATGCTCACCAACGGCATCCAGCAGTTGGAGCCCAACCAGGGCAACTACAACTTCATCCTCAACGCCCAGGGCCGCATCCAGGGTGATGCCTATGCATTCCTGCGCGCAGATGACGTCCTGCTCCAGACCTCCACCGATCAGCTCCAGCCGCTGCTCACCCTGCTCGACCGCTTCATCATCATGGACGATGTAGATCTCGTCGATGTCTCCGGCGACTGGCACGGCATCAGCATCGCTGGCCCGCAGAGTGCCGCGCTGCTCGCCACCATTGGCATCCCCGCGGACGGACTTGCCCCCGTCGCCCTCCGCCACATCACCTGGAACGGCTTCGAACTCGCCCTCATCGCCGCCTACTCGCCCGCGGTACCCCGCTTTGAGCTCTGGGCTGGCTCCGTACAAGGCGCATCCGCCCTGCACGCTGCCCTGCTCTCCGCAGGCGCGCTCGATTGCACCCCCGAAGCGCTCGAAGCTTTCCGCATCCTCAGCGGCATTCCCCTTTACAGCATCGACATTCGTGACCGCGACCTCCCGCAGGAGACTGCACAAACCCGCGCCCTGCACTTCTCCAAGGGCTGCTACATCGGCCAGGAGATTGTCGAGCGCATCCACTCCCGTGGCGCAGTCCACCGCACCCTCACCGGCTTCCTCATTGACGGCGACCTGCCCGCAGCCGGCACTGCCCTCGAGCTGGACGGCAAACCCGCTGGCGAGATCACCAGCACGGTGGCCGCGCCTTTGGTCAATGGCGTCCGCAACTTCGCCCTCGGCTACATCCGCCGCGAAGCCCTGATGCAGAAGAAGCTTCTCACCTACCCCGGTGGCACTGCGGAGCCCGTCGAATTGCCCTTTGCGCCCGCGACCAAACCCGGCGCCGTCGCATCATAAAGTTTTGAAGTAGAACCTGAGAGGAAGAAGATCGCTATGCCGGACAAACCTTTTGTCGTAACCGACCGCCGCAAGTTCACCTCCGAGGGCGAACTGCGTCCCAATGCAGAACGCACCCCGCGCGAAGAAGCGCCGGAAGCTCCGCGCCCCCAGGCTGTCGCCGAACCAGCCGCCCCACCCGCTCTCGAGGAGCCGAAGCAGCCCGTCGGCAGCGACGACGTCCCCCCCATGCCGCCTGCTCCATCGCAGGAAGAGCGCGACAAATCCAGCGCTGCCTACAACACCCTGGTCGATCACCTCGATACCATGGTCCGCGCCAGCGACCCCGCGCAAGGCCCCATTCCTCCGGTGAACTTCGCCAACATCGTGCACTCCGTCTACATGAACGCCGTCATGCAGCTCGGCCTCGCCGCGCCGGAAGGCCAGAAGCCCCGGCCCGATATCCTCGGCGCGCGCCAGAGCATTGACATGCTCGGCGTCCTCGCCGAGAAGACAAAGAATAACCTCACCGAAGATGAAGACCGCCTGCTTCAGACCGTGCTCTTCGAGCTCCGTCTCACCTTCATCGAAGTCACCCAGGCCATCAGTCGCGCCGCTCAGCAGCAGCAAACGCCGCCACCGCCGCCCGGCCCGAGCATCGTTCGCTAGGTTGCGGATCAAAATAAAATCTGTCATCCCGAGCGCAGCCGAGGGACCTGCTTTCGGGATGGATCAACGGCGGTCCCTGTCGCGCTCTCAACGAATTTCATATTGACCAGTAAACCAATGGAAGCAATCCTCACCATCCTCGGCAGCGGCACCTCCATGGGGGTGCCGACCCTCGGTTGCCCCTGCGCGGTCTGCCACTCCACTGACCCGCACGACAAGCGCACCCGCCCCTCCGTGCGCCTGGAGTTCGGCGGCCACACGGTCCTCATTGACACTGGCACTGACTTCCGCCTGCAGGCTCTGCGCGAAAATATCACCCGCGTCGACGCCGTCTTCTACACCCACTCCCACGCCGACCACATCTTCGGCCTCGATGACCTTCGCCCCCTCAGCTTCGGCCCCGGCCGCGCCATTCCCCTCTACGCCGACTCCGCTACTGCCGACACCATCGAGCGCATCTTCGAATACACCTTCTCGGCTGACAGCAAGTACCCCACCAGCGCCAAGGTCAAGATGCATCGCCTCACCGCCGATCCAGCCGCCCACGTCACCGTCGATCTCTTCGGCGCGCACTTTGAGCGCATCCCCGTGCAGCATGGCCCGCAGCTCATCTCCGGCTACCGCTTCGGCAGCGCTGCCTACCTCACAGACATGAGCGGCCTCCCCGAAGCCAGCCTGCCTCTGCTCACCGGCCTCGACGTGCTCATCCTCGACGCTCTGCGCCACGATCCGCATCCCAGCCACTCGCACCTCGCCAACTCCATCGAACTGGTCCGCAAGCTCAAGCCGCGACAGGCGTACTTCACCCACATGTCGCACGATCTTCCGCACCAGGCCACCAACGACTCTCTCCCACCCGGCATGCAGCTCGCCTTCGACGGCCAGCGCATCCCCTTTGCGATATAGCCATGCAGGTCTTCCACACACTCGAAGCAGCCAGCGCCGCCCTCGGCAGCCGCGGCGTCGTGGCCACCATCGGCAACTTCGACGGAGCCCACATCGGCCATCGCTGGATGTTCTCTGAGTTGATCGCCCGTGCCCGTGAACTCGGCCTGCCCGCCGTCGCCATCACCTTTGAGCCCCACTCCGCCCGCCTCACCCGTCCCACGGGCCATCTCAAACTGATGACGCCCCTTCCCGAAAAACTCGCCCTGCTCGAATCCACCGGGCTCGACGCCGCCATCGTGCTCTCCTTCACACCCGACCTCGCCCACGTCAGCGCGCGCGACTTCGCCCTGCAGACGCTCTGCAACGGCCTGCACGTCCACGAGATCCACGAAGGCGAAAACTTCCGCTTCGGCTATCGCGCTGAAGTTGGTGTCGCTGGTCTCGCCGAACTGGGCCGCGAGATTGGCTTCGCCGTCAAAGTCTTTCCCCCGCTGCGTGTGCAGGGCGAGATCGTCTCCTCCAGCCGCATCCGCCGCCTCATCGCCGCGGGCCGCGTGCATCACGCGCGCCGCCTGCTGCAGCGCCCCTTCTCCATCGTCAGCACGCCCGCGCCGGGCCGAGGATACGGCACCCGCTACTCTGTGCCCACCATCAACCTCGCACCTTACTCCGAGCTGCTGCCCGGCAACGGCGTCTACATCACCCAGATCACCATCGGCACAGGCCCAGCCGCGCGCACCTTCGATGCCGTCACCAACATCGGCAACCGCCCTACCTTCGGCGAAGATTCATTTACGGTGGAGACTCACATCCTCAACTTCCAGCCCATCGCGCTCGATGAGCACACCCCGCTGCGTCTCACTTTCCTACATCGCCTGCGCGATGAGGTGCGCTGGCCTAATGCGGAGGCGTTGAAGGCGCAGATTGCGCTGGATGTTTCGCGGGCGCAGCGCTACCTTCGTCTGCTCCATCGGGCGGACGCGAAACGCCCCGCCGCTCATCCGTCATAGCCACAGGCGGCGTTGCCGGTTTCGCAGGTGCCGCTGGCTTCGCCGGTGCTGAAGATACTGGCGCCACCGGCGCACTCTTCGCCGGAATGGCTGGCTTTGCAGAGATCGCCGGTGTCTTCGCAGGAGCAGCCGACGCAGGCGCCTTCGCAGCCGGAGCAGCCGTCACCACCGGCTTCGGTGGTACAGCAGCCGGTGCCGCACTTGCCGCTGGTGTCGCCGGATTCTTCGTCACATCATCCGCCGGAAACTTCTCGTCCGGCTTGTCCGCGATCGCCGCCCGCATAAAGTCCATCCAGATCGGCAACGCCGCGTGCGCTCCCGTCTCCTTCTCGCCCAGCGTCCGCGAAGGATCGTCAAACCCAACCCACGTCCCGCACGTCACCGAAGGCGAAAACCCGATGAACCACGCATCGGTAAAATCGTTCGTCGTACCCGTCTTGCCGCCCAGCGGATGCTTCAGTTGCGCCGCCTGTGCGCCTGTGCCCGCGCGCACAACCTCCTGCAGCAGCGTCATCATGGTGCGCGCCGTCTTCATGTCGATCACCACCTGTACCGACGCATTCTGTTCTTCCAGCGCCATACCATCCGTCGTCGTCACCTTGCGGATGTAGTGCGGAGCGAGCCGTATCCCATCGTTCGGAAACACGCTGTACGATCCCACCTGCTCATACAGCGTCAGGTCAGCCGCGCCAATCGCCACCGGCAGAAACATCGGCACCGTGCTGGTCACGCCAAAGCGGTGCACCATCTCCACCACCTTCTTCATGCCCACGCGATCCGCCAGCTTCAGTGCCGGAATATTCCGCGACTCGGCGAACGCATTCATCACCGTCATCGGCCCCTTGTAGTCGCCCTCGTAGTTATGCGGAGTATATGGCCCCCCCGGCGTCGAGAAAGTCGTCGGCCCGTCCACGATGATGTCCGTCGGCTTCACGCCCGCCTCGATCGCCGCCGTGTACACATACGGCTTGAATGACGATCCCACCTGCCGCTGCGCCTGCGTGGCGCGGTTGAACTGCGACAGATAATAATCGCGCCCGCCCACCATCGCCAGCACCTCGCCCGTGCCGTTATCCACCGCCATCAGCGAACCCTGCGCTCCCGAATCCTGTTCCAGCACCGCGTGCAGGGGAGCGTCGCCATGCTGCATCGACTGCCCTGCCGTTCCCGGCGCGGCATCGGCCATGCGCACGTACACAATGTCGCCCGTCTTCAGAAAGCTGTCGCCGTCTTTATTGCTCGTCCACTTCCAATCCTCCGGCGTCATCACCGCCGTCTGCGATCCCACACGCAGCAGCACGCGCGACGGCTTAGCCTCCACTACCAGCGCGTGCAGATAGCTCCCTGGCTCTGGCGTTAGCGTCCAGTCCGGATGCCGGTATGTGTTGATGTCATTGCCGCCCAGCACCACGTTCTGTAGATTGCCCTTCCAGCCGTGCCTGCGCTCGTATGCGGCCAGCCCGTCCTGCACCGCCTTGTTCGCCACCTTCTGCAGGTCCAGGTCCAGCGTCGTATAAACGCGCAGCCCCGCCTCATGCACCTCGTCCGTGCCGTACTCCTGCTCCAGCTGCTTGCGGACCTCTTCCACAAACCACGGCGCAATCGAGTTCGGCGGTTCCGCCAGGTGCAGTCCGAGCGGAGCATCCTTCGCCGCATTCGCTTGCTGCTGCGTAATCTTGCCGTCCTGCAGCATCTCGCTGATCACCAGGTTGCGGCGCTTCAGCGCGCGCTCCGGATACTTCAGCGGCGAGTACCCTTCCGGCCCCTTCGGCAACGCAGCCAGCAGCGCCGCCTCCGGCAGTGTCAGGTCCTTCGCATGCTTGCTGAAATAAAACTGCGAGCCCGCCTCGAACCCAAACACGCCATGCCCCAGATAAATCTGGTTAGCATACAGCGTAAAGATCTGCGGCTTGGTAAACCTCCGCTCAATCTGGATGGTCAGGAATATCTCCTGCACCTTGCGCCCAAAGCTGCGCTCCGACGAGAGGAACAGGTTGCGCGAAAGCTGCATCGTCAGCGTCGATGCGCCCTGCTCCCGCCCCCGCGAGCGCAGGTCGCGGTATGCCGCACCCACCACGCGAATGATGTTCACGCCCCAGTTGCGTTCGAAGCTCTTGTCTTCAATCGAGATGATGGCATCGCGCAGCACCGGCGGAATATCGCTGTACGGCACCACCACCCGCCGCTCCAGCGCAAACGACCCAAACGGACGCCCCTTCACATCCAGCAACTCCGTCGTTGTCACCGGACGATAGCGCGTCAGTTCATCGATCTGCGGCAGGTTGGTGCCATAGATGAACATCAGGCCCACCATCACGCCAAACAGAGCGGAGAGCAGCAGCGCAAAGCTGAACGTTACGCGTCTCAGCGTTTTATGATCTTTGAACTGTGGCGTCGGCAGCTTGGGCGCGCGCCATTGGCGCGACGGCGCCTCCCATTTCCGGGGTTCCGCCTCTTCCGCTGGCCCTGAATCCGGGCGCGGCTTCACGTCGTCTTCATCCCGCCGCTTCTTTTCCGGATCGTCTTGGAAGAGGGTTTGCACAGCAACTCCAACATAGCATGTTGTAGTTACGATGCTATTTACCCATCACGCACCCTATACCCCGGGCGCTTTATTTTTTCTTACGACTTCAGCTTCAGCACATCCAGCGCCTTGGTCAGCTGATCGTCCATCTTCGGCTTGGCCGGGGCTGGAGCAGCAGGCGTCGTTGCCGCCGCCGGAGCCTCGTCTTCGTCATCATCCATCGCAGCCGCCAGATCAGTGCCTGAAGCCACCACCAGCGTCGGCGTAATGCCTTCGTCTTCAATCACCTTGCCCGCCGGCGTCTGATACTTCGCAATCGTCAGGATCAGCGCTGCGCCCTCCGGCAGTTCGATGGTCTTCTGCTGCACACCCTCGCCGAAGGTCTTCTCGCCCACCACGTCGCCGCGCTTGTTATCTTCAATCGCCGCCGCCACGATCTCAGATGGCCCCGCCGTCCCGCGATTCACCAGCACCACCAGCGGCGCGGTCGCATTCACCACCTTGCCCGGCTCGGCCGTGTACGTCTGCTTGGCAAACTTCTGCCCTTCCAGCGTCGCAATCGTTCCCTTCGCCAGGAACAGATTCGCCAGCTTCACCGCCTGGTCCACATCGCCGGTCGATACATCGCGCAGGTCCAGCAGGATCTTGCGGTTTCCCGCCTTCGGCATCGCCTTCAGCCTCTGCTCGATCTCCTGCACCCGTTCCTTGTCGATGGTCGTGGGCTTCAGTTCCACAATGCTGTTGTTCTCATACTGCGTATCGGCGGTTGCGCCCAACTGTACATTGGTGCGCGTCAGTGTGATCTTCTCCGGCGTCGCGCGCTGCGGACGAATCACTGAGATCGTCACCGCCGTACCCGGCTGCCCTTCCAGCATGGTGCGGATCATCGCCGGCGCCAGGTCCCGCGTACTCGTCGTCCCGATGGATTCAATAATGTCGCCGTCGTTCAGGTTCTGCTTGTCCGCCGGGCTGCCCGGCACCACAGAAACAACCGTGGCATACCCGAAGCGCTTGGCCACGTTCAGGCCCACCTGCGCATGCCCGCTCGGCCCCTGCTTGTATGCCGTATACTCCGCCGCTGTCAGATAGCTCGAATCCGAATCCAGCGACTCCAGCAAACCGCGCAGTGCGCCGTTCGTCACCGCATCGATGTTCGGGTCCACCACGTACTCGCTCTGGATGCGCTGCAGCACCTCGCTGTATACGTTGATCTGGCGATAGGCGCTGGCGGGAGCCTCGTCCGCCCGCACGCTGCGCAGGTTATAGCCTGCAAACGCAAACAGGACCAGTAATACGGAGAAGGACAGCAGCGAAATCTTGAAAATCTTGGGCATGAAACTCCAAAGGTTGCGGCAAGTTGCTCGGTCGCTATCGTTTAGACGGCGCCACTGTGGAAATGATACCTGACTACCACTACTGTGGTGCCCCAGGTCTCGCTTCTGAGACCTGGGCCTGCTGACCGGCGCGCAGCCGTTTGACCTCCTCCGCGATGCTTCGTATCATCGAAAGAGTGCTTCCTTGCGACACCGCAAACAGCATCCCCCACACCACGGCGGTGTAGCTCAGATGGTTAGAGCGACGGACTCATAACCCGTAGGTCATTGGTTCGATTCCAATCACCGCCACCATAGCAGTTTTCCAGTTGGTGTTCGGGGAAACCACATGGCTAAGTGGCTTTTTTCTTCAAGAAAAAGCCACCCTTTAGGCATCTTCAAGAACCACTTAAACTGGAAGAACTGCTCAAAGCTTGCCTATGGCGGCCATCCCTCACAAAACGCAACGTGTAGCCGCCATCATTCCGGCGCGCCTCGCCTCCACCCGCCTGCCCCGCAAGGTCCTGCGCCAGCTTGCCGGACGCCCCCTGCTCGCCTGGGTCGTCGAGGCTGCCCGCGCCTGCCCCCAGTTCAACGACATCATCGTCGCCACTGACGCTGAAGAAGTCGCCGCCCTCTGCGTCGCCCAGGGCTGGCCCGTCCGCATGACCTCGCCCGACCTGCAATCCGGCACAGACCGTCTCCACGCCATCGCGCAGGAGTTCGCCGCCGATATATACGTCAACGTCCAGGGCGACGAGCCGCTGCTGCAGCCCGCCCACATCACCGCCCTGCTCCGCCCCTTTGAGCGCCCCCACGTCCAGGTCTCCACCATCAAAACGCGCTGCACGCCGGAGAACGTCTCCAATCCCAACGCCGTCAAAGTCGTCACCGCCGCCGATGGCCGCGCCCTCTACTTCTCCCGCGCCGCCATCCCCTTTGATCGCGATGCCGCCGGCCTGGCCGAGCACTGGAAGCACATCGGCCTCTACGCCTACCGCCGCGCCGCCCTGCAGCAGTTCCCCACTCTTCCCCCCAGCCGCCTCGAAACCACCGAGCGCCTCGAACAGCTCCGCTGGCTCGAAAACGGCATCGACATCTACGTCGAGCCCGTCGACGCAGACACCATCGGCGTCGACACCGAAGCCGACCTCCGCATCGTCGAACAGATTCTCCTCAGCCGCTAGCAAATCTCCATCCCGTAGATGATGATTTGTTCTCCGCCCTGTAGATGATGATTTGTCATCCCGAAGCGCAGCAGCGGAGTCTGCTTTTGTCTCTAAGGTAGGTGCGGGCTTCAGCCCGCACATTACGAACCGCCACGAAAGGGCTTTAGCCCCTGAGGTACTCGTGCCCTACTCCGCCTCAAACTCCAGCCGCAGCCAATCGCTTTCCATCTTCGCGCGTACAGCCTCCAGCGACTTCACAATCCACGTAGCGTCCTTCAACGCCTCTGCGCTGTAGAAACCAAGCACGCCCAGCACATCCGACCCCGCGGCCACGCCTGCGCCCACACCCGATGGCGCATCCTCTACCACAACGCACTCTTTCACATCGAATCCCAGTATCTCCGCGCCCTTGCGATACGGCTCCGGATCGGGCTTGCCCACTGTAACTGAATCCGCCGTAATCATCTTCTCCGGCACAGGAACCCCTGCAGCTGCCAGCCTGCACGTCGCCAGCCGCGTCGATGCCGACGTTACGATTGTCCAGCGGTCCCTCGGCAGCGAATGCAGCAGGTTCAGCACGCCCGGCAGCAGCTTGGTATCGGCCACATCGGTTACTTCAATATCCTCGATTGCTTTCAGGCCCACCAGTGGATCAATGTCCGGCCGCAGCGTGCGAACCGTATCGATCGCGCGCCGCCCATGCGTGATGCGCAGCGTGTGCTCGCGGTCCACGCCATAAATCTCAGCCCACTTTGCCCAACTACGCTCCACGGCACCAATGGAACTGACCAGCACACCATCCATATCAAAAAGTAGGCCGCGTGTTGTGATTGAAATCTCTTTGCTCAAGCCTTCGTACCGCCCAACACAAAGGCTTGCGCCGCTTCCAGCACCTTCGCCACCGTCTCCTTCGACGGCCCCTCGCAATAAACGCGCAGCAGCGGCTCTGTACCGGAAGCGCGCAGCAGCAGCCACGTCTCAGCGGTCTTCGGATTCTTCTTGCCGCCGGGATTGTCGAGGAAGAACTTGATGCCGTCCAGCGTCTCCACCCGCAGCACCTTCATCCCGGCAAACTCAGCGACGCCCGCCTTCGCCCGCGCAATCGCTCCCTGCTTGACCTCTTCGGTGATGTGCATATCCACGCGGCCATACTCGTGCACGCCAAACTCATCTTGCAGCGCGGCGACCAGCTGCCCCAGCGTCTTCTTCTCTTCCGCCATCACGTTGGCCAGCACCAGCGAATTCAGCAGCCCATCGCGCTCCGGCAGATGCCGTGCAATGCCGATGCCACCAGACTCTTCCCCGCCGATCAAAATATCGTGCTCCAGAATCAGGTCCGTCACATACTTGAAACCGATGCCGTGCTCATGCAGCTTCCGCCCATGCTTCATTGCAATGCGGTCCAGCATCAGCGTCGTGTTGAATGCGCGCGTCACGTCGCCGGGCCACTTCTTGCGCTCCAGCAGCCAGTTCAGCATCACGGCAAAAATCATGTGCGAAGTCACCACGTTGCCATGCTCATCCACCGCACCAATGCGGTCCGCATCGCCATCCGTGATCAACCCTGCATCGCACTTATTCGCTACCACCGCGTCGCGCGTCGCCTGGATGTGCGGCATGATCGGCTCCGGGTTGATGCCCGGGAACAGAGGATTCTGTTCCCCGCGAATCTCCACGCACGGCACGCCCACGTCTTCAAATATTTTCTTGATCACACCACTTCCCGTGCCATACATTGGGTCGATCAGGAACTTATAGCCCGAAGCCGCAATCAGTTTCAGGTCCACAAACTTCTTGATCGCCTCCAGATAATCCGGATGGAAATCCACCTCGGTAATCTTTGCCGGCGTCTCCGCCTTCGGCAGCGGCTTCTCCAGGTACGTCTCAATCGCTGCAATGATGGAGGGCTTGCCCGCTCCGCCATAGCTCGCTTTGTACTTCACGCCATTCCAGTTCGCCGGGTTGTGGCTTGACGTGATCATCACGCCGCCCGCCGCCTTGCGGTGCAGCACGTCATACGAGAGTGCAGGCGTTGAAGTAATGCGGTCCGCGAAAAATACCGGCACGCCTGCGCCAGCCAGCACCTCTGCGACCAACGCCGCAAAGCGTTTGGAGCCGAAGCGCGTGTCATACGCTATGCATACGCCCTTATGCGCGCCGTCTTCTACCTCAAGCACGTAGTGCGCAATCGCCGCGGAAGCCGTGCGCACATTCTCATACGTAAAATCATCGGCGATTACTCCGCGCCAGCCGTCTGTACCAAACTTCACTACCGTCTTCTTCGCTGTCATTACGACTCCTCAATCAATCTCTACACCCTGCTCGCATAACCCATTCTCTGGGTGCCCCATCCTCACGACGGCTTCATCGTCGTTAGGGTGGGATAGCGTCGCACAGCGACGGCCGCGCGACGCGCGCAAATTCTCCCCAGTCGGTGCTCTTCCCGCTGCTAAATCAAATCCGTCTTCTTCTCCGCCGCCAGCCGCTTCACAATCTCGCCAACGCGCTGTGAATTCTCCAGCGTCGTGATCAGCAGCGCGTCTTCCGTCTCTACTACCACCAGGTTCTGCACACCCACCAGCGCCACCATCTTACCCGGCGCGTACACATAATTCCCCTGAGCATCGATCACCGTGGCGCCCAGAGCTTCTACTACATTCTGCCGCTCATCGGTCCCTGCTGCCTTCACTGCCAGCTCATGTTCATGCAGCGCCGCCCACGACCCCAGATCGTTCCATGCAAAGTCCGCAGGCACGCACAATATCTTCGCGCCGTCTCCATGCGAAGCCGGTTCCAGCACGGCATAATCCACGCTGATGGATTCACACTTTACATACTCTGCCTCAAATACCCGCTCAAACTCCGGCGTACCGTGCGCCTTCGCAATCGCTTCCAGCGGAGCCACCATAGCCGGGGCGTATTTGCGAATGGCATTCGCCAGCGTGCGCGCGCTCCACAGGAATACGCCACTGTTCCACTCGTAATTTCCCGCAGCCAGAAACTTCTCAGCCAGCTCTTTGTCCGGCTTCTCCGTAAACCGCTTCACGCTATGCACCGGCACGCTGCCGTCCTGCACCTGCGCATCCAGCTCGATGTAGCCGTAGCCCGTCTCTGCCCGCGTCGGCGGCACACCCAGCACCACAATGTTCTCGCCCGCTGCTGCCAGCTTGATTGCCGTCTGCAGCACTTCGGTAAAGCGCGCCTCGTTCTGCACCACATGGTCTGATGGGAATATCCCGATCACCGTATCCGGCTGCGTCGGTTCCAGCAGAAATGCAGCCAGCGCACACGCCGGGGCAGTATTGCGCGCTACCGGCTCGCTCAAAATATGGCCTGGATTCAGTTCAGGAAGCTGGCCGGCAATCGTGCCGCGCAGCATCTCATTCGTCAGCACCCACACATCGCCCGGATCAGCCACCGCCCGCAAACGGTCCACCGTCTGCTGGATCATCGAGCGTTCGCCATCCAGCACCAGCACCTGCTTGGCGCGCGAGCGGCGGCTGCGCGGCCAGAAGCGCGTGCCGCTGCCGCCGGCCAGAATCACCGGCGCAAACACAATCGAATTGGAGGGTTTGTTCGTCAAAATCGCAGAAAAAACAAAACGGGCCGCAGCATCTGCTACAGCCCGCTCACAACTACAAGATTACGCCAGTTTCCCGAAGAATTCCTTCATCCGTGCGATGCCCTTATCCACAACCTCGGGCGCTGCTGCATACGAGAGCCGGATATGGTCCGTCGTGCCAAACGCCTCACCCGGCACACACACCACATGCGCCTCGCTCAACAGTCGCTCGGCAACATCCGCCGCGCTCTTGATCCCACCCTTGCCAAAGAATGCCGATACGTTCGGATACACATAGAACGCGCCCTCCGGCACTGTGCACGTCACGCCCGGAATCGTCTTCAGCCCTGCCAGAATGCGATCACGCAGCGTCAGAAAATTCGCCCGCATCTCAGCCACACAATCCTGTGAAGCCGTCAGCGCAGCCACCGAAGCCTTCTGCACCATGCTCGCCGTGTTTGAAGTCGATTGCGACTGTAACTTGCCCATCGCTCCGATAATCGCCTTCGGTCCCAGCGCATAGCCCGCGCGCCAGCCCGTCATGGCATACGTCTTTGAGAGCGAGCCCAGCACGATCACATGCTCCTTGCAATCCGTGAACGAGCCACCCGAAATCGACGTGCCCGTGTACTGCAGATACGCATAGCACTCATCCAGCAGCAGGTAGATGCCCTTGCTGTGCGCCAGCCGCACAATCGCTTCCAGGTCCGCCGGTGCAATCACCGCGCCCGATGGGTTCGACGGCGAATTCAGAATGATCGCCTTCGTCTTCGGCGTAATCGCAGCTTCGATCATCTGCGCCGTCACGCGGAAGTTTTCGCTCTCCTTGCTCTCCACAAAGACAACTTTGCCGCCCGCATACTGAATGATGTCTTTGAAGCTCACCCAGTACGGCACCGGCAGAATTACCTCGTCGCCGTGATCCACCAGCACCTGTACCACGTTGAAGAGCGCCAGCTTGCCGCCCGTAGTGAACACGCACTCTTCCGGCGCATAGCTTGAACCGAAGTCCACAGCATGCCGCTCCACGATCGCCTTGCGCACTTCAGGAATACCCGAAACCGCCGTATAGCGCGTGAAGTTCGCGTGGATGGCGTCGATTGCGGCCTGCTTGATGTGTTCCGGCGTGGCAAAGTGGGGCTCGCCGGCGCCAAAGTCCGCCAGGTCAATGCCCTTCGCCTTCAGCGCCAGCGCATTCGCCGTAATCGCCATCGTGGCCGAAACTTCAATGCGGTTGATGCGATCGGAAAATATCTTCTTGGATGCCGGGGCAGCCGCGGCTGCAAGAGTAGCGACAGGTGTGCTCATACTCTCTAGTTTCTCAGATTTAGCCCCGCAGATAAAGTGACGCGACGCGGAAATCGCCCCGCAACCCCGTCCTGCCTGGTTTTACGCAGTACTACTGGATTTCGGTATGCGACTTGACGTTCGCTTCCTTCGCCACCCGCGCCGCCAGCCGTTCCGCCACCAGCGGAGGCACCAGCCCGTCAATCGACCCGCCCAGCCGGAAGACATTCTTGATCATCCGCGAACTCACGTAGCTGTACTTCTCCGCCGGCGTCATGAACACCGTCTCCAGGTCAGCAGAAAGCCTCCGGTTCATCAGCGCCATCTGCAATTCGTACTCGTAATCACTGATCGCTCGAATTCCCCGGATCAGCGCCCCTGCCTTCTCCTGCCGCGCAAAATCCACCAGCAGCCCGTTAAACGTCGCCACCGATACGTTGGGGAAAGGCTTCGTCGCCGCGGTAATCATCTCCACCCGCTCTTCCACTGAAAACAGCGGGTTCTTTGATTCATTCCGCAGGATCGCCACCACCAGGTGGTCAAAAATCTTCGCCCCACGCGCAATCAGGTCCAGATGCCCATTCGTGAGCGGATCGAACGTACCGGGGTAGATGGCTTTTACCAGGTTCATAGCTTCAGGATACGGCCCGCCTCGCCGCGCAAGCAAATACCACCGTCCCAAAAATTCATGCACAACCATACCTTCGCCTGCGTAAGATGGTCGGCGCCGATTCCCGGGCCTCGCGCGCGCATCGGCAGCACCTCATCCTGCAAGGAGACAGCACGCATGTCTGAAACTTCCCCCTCCCCGCTCGCGAACCCCGGCCCGCTCGGCCTCGCCGCCTTCGGCCTCACCACCATCGTCCTCAGCGCCATCAACGCAGGCCTCATCCCGCACGAAGCCGTCGCCGCCGTCGTCCCCCTGGCCTTCGCCTACGGCGGCCTCGCCCAGATCATCGCAGGCATCCTCGAGTACCGCTCCGGCAACACCTTCGGCCTCGTCGCCTTCACCTCCTACGGCACCTTCTGGTGGTGGTTCGCCCTCCTCCAGTGGACGCTCGGCAACGGCTGGCTCAAAGCCCCGCCCGCATCCGGCGTCGCCGTCGTCCTGTTCGCCTGGGGCATCTTCACCTTCCTCATGTGGATCGTCTCCTTCCGCAAGCCCAAGGCCATCTGGAGCATCTTCCTCCTGCTCTGGATCACCTTCTTCCTGCTTGCCGCGGCAGATTTCGGACACCCCACCGGACACCTCGGCGGCATCTTTGGCCTGCTCACCGGCATCGATGCCCTCCTGGTCGCCTTCATCGAAGTCCTGAACTCCACCGCCAACCGCACCGTCATCCCCCTCGGCGCACCCTTCATCAGCTAACCCGTCCACTAACAAAAAATGGCCGCGAGAGAATCCATCTCCCGCGGCCATAGTCATGATTGTCATTCTGAGCGCAGCGAAGAACCTGCTTCTCGCTTTTAGTCTCTGCGAACGAAGTGAGCCACCCGCCGTGCGCGCAGCACCTAGGACTTTTTCCCCTTCACCACCGCCACCGCTTCCGCTTCGCCGCCCGCCGGAACCTCGGGCACCTCCGCCTTCACGCTGCCGTCGATGCCGAGCTTCTTGCGCAGTTCCGCGTTGATGCGGCCATACACTTCCTTGTTCTCTTTCAGCATGCCGCGAACGCTCTCGCGCCCCTGGCCCAGCCGTTCTCCCGCGTAGCTGTACCACGCACCAGACTTCTCCACGATGTTGTTCGCCACCGCCAGGTCCAGCACATCGCCCTCGCGCGAGATGCCCTCGCCGTACAGAATGTCGAACTCAGCGTCGCGGAACGGCGCCGCCACCTTGTTCTTCACGATCTTCACCTTGGTCCGCGAACCGACGACGACATCGCCGTCCTTCACCGCGCCAATGCGCCGGATATCGATGCGCACCGATGAATAGAACTTCAGCGCCTTGCCGCCCGTGGTCGTCTCCGGATTGCCAAACATCACGCCAATCTTCTCGCGAATCTGATTGATGAAAATCAGGCTGGTGCGCGACTTCGATACCGTACCCGTCAGCTTCCGCAGCGCCTGGCTCATCAGCCGTGCCTGCAATCCCATATGCGAATCGCCCATCTCGCCGTCCAGTTCCGCCTTCGGCACCAGCGCGGCTACCGAATCCACCACCAGCACGTCAATCGCGCCCGACCGCACCAGCGCCTCGGTAATCTCCAGCGCCTGCTCGCCATAGTCCGGCTGCGAGATCAGCAGATTGTCGATGTCCACGCCCAGCTTCCGCGCGTACGCCGGGTCCAGCGCGTGCTCGGCATCCACAAACGCGGCCAGCCCGCCGGACTTCTGCGCCTCGGCAATGATCTGCAGTGTAATCGTGGTCTTACCCGAAGATTCCGGTCCAAAGATCTCAATCACGCGTCCCCGCGGCACTCCGCCCACACCCAGCGCGGCGTCAAAGGAGATCGACCCGGTCGAGATGACAGAGATCGGCACAATGGCCTCTTTTGACCCCAAACGCATGATGGAGCCTTTGCCAAACTGCTTCTCGATCTGAGCCATTGCCAGTTCGACTGCTTTCGTCCGATTTACATCATCTGCCACGGTATTTCTCCTTTGTTTTCATCAATCTCTCCGCTCAAAGCCGGATGCTTGTTCGCCTGGTTGCTGCCAATGGTGGAAGACTAACACGAATATCTAGCGAAAGCGAATAAAAAACGAAGTATATAATTCCCTGATGGATTGCCCGACGACAAATTCCTCCGCTGCCCTGCCAGTGCTCTCTCTGGTTGTGGCTCTACTAGCTGTTTTTGTCGGTCCTATTCTTACGTGGAAGTTAACCGGTAGGCAAATCAAGGAAGCGCGAGACGCCACTGACAAACAATTAGAAGCGGCGAAGCGATCGGCGAATAAGCAAATTGTCGCTCCGCTGAGAGAAGCTTGGATAAGAACGTTACGTACAAAAATTGCCCAACTTTGCTCTCGAATGTCCGCTTTAATTGTTCACACGGAAGGTATATCAATCAAAGAAATTTTTGATCTATATGAGATACGCACAGAAATAATCCTAATGTTGAATCTGGAAGAGTCAGACCATCAGCGCCTGAACTTGCTTTTGGATAAGTTCCTTTCACTGAAAATGCCAAAGACCCCCAAGACGGAAGACACTCGGACTACTGAAGAAGAGAAAAAGGTTCTTGCGAAAATGTATGCCGTTCGAAATGAAATCGAAGAGGTTTCAAGAGCAATTTTCAAGAGAGAATGGACCCGCGTGAAAACTGAAGATGCAAATTAATTACCTCTTCAGCAAATCCACCGGCTCATTCACATCACTAATTCTGAAAAACTGCGCCAGCGAAGGATGCCGCTTCTCCACCGCCTTGAACATCTCCCACGCCACCCGCCGGTAGCTGTAGTGCCCTGCCGGCGTGCTCCGCAGCTCTGCGATGTACAGCGCCTCGGCAAAATCCATCTTGAACAGGCTCCGGCACCGCGTCCCCAGCGGCAGCAGATACTGCGCGCTGGCTCCCGCCTCCGGCAATCCCGAACCCGCCAGCGCGCGATACGAAGCGTGCGCCGCATCCATCGCCGCCTTGTAGCTCTCGCCCAGCCCGCCCTCGGCCAGCGTCGGCTGCCCCGGAGCATCCGGCAGCTCATACCCGTGGACGTCGCTCCAAGGCTGCAGCAGCTGCACGCACTTCCTGTGCCGGTGCATGTCCCGGAAGCCGCCAATATCCATCAAAATGTCGAATGCAAACCCCTGCCCGCTGCTGAACGCCCGCAGTAGCTCATCATGCCGCCCGCGCTGCTTCGCGCCCAGAGCCACAATCTCGTCGCGCTTCTTCGCGTCCAGCGCCGCCACATGCTCGCGGAGCTGCCGGTATGAATAGTCACAGTGCGGATACAGCAGCGAAGCCGCCAGCTCCACCTCCAGCGCCGTGTTCTCGACCAGATCCACCACCGGAGCCGGCGCGATCTCCACGCCGGCCATCAACTCCGTCGCCGCCTGTGCCAGCTCCGGCGCGGTCTTCATGGCATACTCATTCGCCGCCGCATACTTCACCAGCGTCGGCGAAACCTTCACCTCGCGCAGCAAAATTTCCTTCGCCCGCTCGCTGCACAGCCCGCCCGTTGAATCCGCCGAGCAGATCTCCTGCAGCAGTACCCGCGCCTCGTCGTGCCGCACATCCCACGCCGGCCCCGCCGCCGCCGCGCGCAGCTTCGCTCCCAGTTCGCGCACCTCGGCAAACCCACTGCTCAGCAGCCGCGACACCTGCGTCTCCAGCGTCCGCGCATTCACAATCTGTCCCAGCGAAGTATTCGTAGCCAGCGGAAGCATGTAGCGCGCAATGTCGAAAGCCCGCGCCTTAAGCGTCCGCGTATAGGCGCCCTCATCCATCGCCTCCGGCCGCGGCACGGCCGCCTTGAGCGCCGTCAGCATCCCCGCGCTCACCGTGTCGTAACCGGCGAACAGCCGTTCAATAGCCACGGTAAACTCCGCGGTCTTCTCCCCCAGATCAGGCGTAAACCAGCCGGATTTCCTGAAATTCTGGTACCGCGTCGACCGCTCCTGCCCATCCCACCGCTGCTCATCCACCACCGCCACAGCAGCCAGTAAAGACAGCTTTTCCAGCGCAAATGCCACATGCGCCAGGTCGGCAATCGACCGGTGCCCATACTGAAAATAAAACGTGTTCAGAAAGTCTTCCGCCCGCTGCGAGCTAATCTCCGCCAGCGACTCCTTCATGCTCAGCGAGCTGCGCGAATACTTCGCCATGGCATACGCCAGCACCTCCGGCTCCGCGCCAAATACCGCGTAAACATCGGTTTGATTGAGTTTTGCGTCTGGTTCTGCAGCCTGTCGCGCGGTAGCCTGTGCTTTGTTCGGAAGAGTGGTCATCGTGCCAACAAGCATATACGGCTTGGGGCTGAGGAAAGAGTGACCGTTCCATCAGGCCGAAGCCCCCGCGATTCCCCCTGCCGTTTATCTCCAAAAATTTACTGCAAATTTCTCCCACTCCTCCGCCCCTACGTTATAGTTTCCGTAGCCCTTATCCCCCGGAGGAATGCTCGTGCCCGCATCATCGATATCCGATTCGCCGGCAGCCCTTCCCCTCCGCATCGAAAATCTCGTAAAGCGGTTCGGCTCGCTTACAGCAGTCGATTCAATCAGTCTCGAAGTGCACGCGGGCGAATCCCTCGGCCTGCTCGGCCCCAACGGCGCCGGCAAAAGCACCCTCATCCGCAGCATCGTGGGCCGCGTGCAGGCAGACTCCGGCTCCGTCGCCATCTTTGGCCAGTCCGCCGGCACATCTGCCGCTCGCATGAGCATCGGCTGGGTGCCGCAGGACCTTGCCCTCTACCCGCGCCTCACCTGCCAGGAAAACCTGCTCGCCTTTGGCCGCTATCACGGTCTCTCCGGCTCCACCCTGTATGAAGCCGTCAAATGGGGGCTCAACTGGGCATCCCTCGAAGACCGCAAAGATGAGCGCGTCAAGAATCTCTCCGGCGGCATGAAGCGCCGCCTGAACATGGCCGCCGGCATGATCCACCACCCCCGTCTCGTGCTGATGGACGAGCCCACCGTCGGCGTCGATCCGCAGTCGCGCAATCGCATCTTCGAAATGATCGAGACGCTGCACGGCGAAGGCATCTCGCTGATCTACACCACGCATTATATGGAAGAGGCTGAGCGCCTCTGCGACCGCATCGCCATCGTGGACCATGGCAAGATCATCGCCCTCGGCACAGCAGAAGAATTAGTGCAAGCCTCCTTCGCATCGCGCAATCAAGTGGAGGCGTGCTTCTCCAGCCCGGCAGAAGAGGTCGCCGCCTGGGCCGGTTCGCGCGGCGGCAAAGTCGCAGGCGAGACCGCCATCTTCTCCGTTGAGCACCCCACTGAAATCGGCGGCATCCTGGACTCTGCTGTGCAGGCAGGCCTGGACCTAACGGATGTGCGCCTGCAGCGCCCCAATCTTGAATCGGTCTTCCTGCACCTCACCGGAAGGGATCTGCGCGAATGATATTTCCCATCGTCCGAACCGCATGGGCCGGTCTGCGCCGCGACGGCGGAGCGCTTGCGCTCAGCTTTGTGCTGCCGATCGTCTTCTTCAGCATCTTCGCCGTCATCTTTGGCGGCCAGCGCGACGGCACGGCCCGCGTCTCCGTCGTTGTGGTCGATGCGGATAACACCGCCGTCTCCCAGCGTCTCGTGCAAGGCCTTGTCCGCGAAGGTTCGCTCAAGGTAAAGCTGCGACCTGACGCGAAGAAGGGCGTTGAGCAGCCGCTCTATACCCCGCAGACCGCTGAGACCGCCGTCAAGAACGGCACCGCGCCTGTTGCCCTCATCATTCCCGCAGGCTACGGCGCCAATCCCATCTCCTTTACCAAAGATGAAAACAGCCCGCAGATTGAAATGCTCCGCGACAACAGCGACGCCATCGCACCACAAATAGTCATAGGCCTGCTCCAAAAGGTCGGCATGATGTCGATGCCCGATGTGATGATGCAGCAGGGCATGAAGTATTTCGATCAATACTCCGGCGGACTGACCGCGGAACAGCGCAAGCTGATCGACGAAAATCAGGCCAACCTGCGCGACCGGCTGGCGAAGCAGGAGGCCAACGGCGGCACTGGCAGCAGCTCGGGTATGAGTAGCCTCGTCCCGGTGAAGGAACGCGCCGTCGTCGGCAAGAACAAGGACATGGTGTCGTTCTACGCCGCGGCCATTGGCGTCATGTTCCTGCTCTT
>JARLFX010000242.1 GCA_031296355.1 Acidobacteriaceae bacterium | reverse complement strand
CGCCCCGTGTGGGGCGCGACACCTTCCGCGCCGGCACATCCGCCACCACGCGCGGTTTCAATCCACGCGCCCCGTGTGGGGCGCGACGAAGTGATGGATGTAAACGCGAAGTCGCGGGAGAAGTTTCAATCCACGCGCCCCGTGTGGGGCGCGACGCGAACAAGCCGCTGTTGATGTGCTACGACGGAACGTTTCAATCCACGCGCCCCGTGTGGGGCGCGACAGTGCCGCCGCACGCCATATAGTCACCCGCAGCGTTTCAATCCACGCGCCCCGTGTGGGGCGCGACAAGCCCCGCGCCTCGGCGTAGTCGAGCGCCACTGTGTTTCAATCCACGCGCCCCGTGTGGGGCGCGACGCAGCGATCCCCAGCGCCACTGGCAGGTCTCGGAGTTTCAATCCACGCGCCCCGTGTGGGGCGCGACGACGCTGCCGGCGGAGCCCTTCACCGCGGCATCGTTTCAATCCACGCGCCCCGTGTGGGGCGCGACGACATACGAGCTGTCAATCACGAGCGTGAAGCTGTTTCAATCCACGCGCCCCGTGTGGGGCGCGACGGTAACCGACCGGAGCGGCGGGGGTGGTTTTGTTGTTTCAATCCACGCGCCCCGTGTGGGGCGCGACCCGCATCGAGCGGCGCGCCCAACTCCGCCGACTGGTTTCAATCCACGCGCCCCGTGTGGGGCGCGACGATCGAGAACAGGTCAGTGCCGACAGGCTGGCTGTTTCAATCCACGCGCCCCGTGTGGGGCGCGACCTTCGTTTTAGCCTCGATCCACTGGCCGACCTTGTTTCAATCCACGCGCCCCGTGTGGGGCGCGACGTCAGCATTTGTTTCGGTCGCTTGGTCAAAACCTGTTTCAATCCACGCGCCCCGTGTGGGGCGCGACCATGTTTCATCACTCTCGCGCGGCGTCAGCGTGGTTTCAATCCACGCGCCCCGTGTGGGGCGCGACGGATAAGAGCGCCAACTTCACGTTTCCTGCGGTGTTTCAATCCACGCGCCCCGTGTGGGGCGCGACGAGAGCAGTTCGATTTGCTGGATTTTGGATCGACGTTTCAATCCACGCGCCCCGTGTGGGGCGCGACGCCCTTGCGCCGGGCTAGCGAGATTACTGCTGTGTTTCAATCCACGCGCCCCGTGTGGGGCGCGACGCTTCGGAATTGCGGGAAGTCCGCTTTTTCATTGTTTCAATCCACGCGCCCCGTGTGGGGCGCGACGCTCGCGCAGCTTGTCGAACTGCCGCTCGGTAATGTTTCAATCCACGCGCCCCGTGTGGGGCGCGACTTAGTTAGCTCGGCACTGCAACGATTGATAGGCGTTTCAATCCACGCGCCCCGTGTGGGGCGCGACATACCGCCTGTATGTTCAAGCAACACCAATTCATCGTTTCAATCCACGCGCCCCGTGTGGGGCGCGACGCCATGCACCACCCTTGTCAGCAGTAGGAACAGTGTTTCAATCCACGCGCCCCGTGTGGGGCGCGACATGATGATTTGCGCCGTCGTGGCCGAGCCGGAGCGTTTCAATCCACGCGCCCCGTGTGGGGCGCGACCGACATTCTTTAACCGGGGGAACCAATGGCAAACGTTTCAATCCACGCGCCCCGTGTGGGGCGCGACAAACATTTGGCGATATATGCCAAGGTGCTTTTGAGTTTCAATCCACGCGCCCCGTGTGGGGCGCGACCCGGCGAGACGATCTCCTGCGTCAACGGGACGCTGTTTCAATCCACGCGCCCCGTGTGGGGCGCGACTTACAAAGCCGTCAGTGTTCGCGCTGATAACATGTTTCAATCCACGCGCCCCGTGTGGGGCGCGACTGCCGCAGGTCCAGATGACAGGCTTGCTGCTGTCGTTTCAATCCACGCGCCCCGTGTGGGGCGCGACGAATCATGCCGGCATTGCCATGGTCAAAATCACGTTTCAATCCACGCGCCCCGTGTGGGGCGCGACGGTTAAGCTCTTGCGGAATAGCGTAGGAATAAAGGTTTCAATCCACGCGCCCCGTGTGGGGCGCGACGGCTGCAAGCTGAGCCCTTGCTGAAAGAAATGTTTGTTTCAATCCACGCGCCCCGTGTGGGGCGCGACAGAGCAGCTAGCGTTCATTCAATTCGAGTTGACGTTTCAATCCACGCGCCCCGTGTGGGGCGCGACATCGACATGGTGCTGACAAAGGACTGGTACATCGGCGTTTCAATCCACGCGCCCCGTGTGGGGCGCGACCGGGCCGCGTCTGTCGGCACGGGGATCTCCACCTGTTTCAATCCACGCGCCCCGTGTGGGGCGCGACAGTTCAGCGTCACGGCAACCGCCGAACTCGTGTTGTTTCAATCCACGCGCCCCGTGTGGGGCGCGACGGCTACGACGTGATCGTCACTGGCGCCCTCAGTGTTTCAATCCACGCGCCCCGTGTGGGGCGCGACGTCGCCTTCGCCGCCGGACGCACGCACGGCATCAACGTTTCAATCCACGCGCCCCGTGTGGGGCGCGACGGAGACAGGCGGGGCAACGCTCATCATCGAGACGGTTTCAATCCACGCGCCCCGTGTGGGGCGCGACACCCGCGCAGACCGCCACCATCACCAACTTCAACAGTTTCAATCCACGCGCCGCGTGTGGGGCGCGACCGCACAGAGCATGGGATGCGTGCGAGGCCGTGCGTTTCAATCCACGCGCCCCGTGTGGAGCGCGACGGGTGCAGCAGTACACCACGGCGGGCGGTCAGAACGTTTCAATCCACGCGCCCCGTGTGGGGCGCGACTGGGGGGAGTGCTAACAACCGGGTTTTTTTCAATGTTTCAATCCACGCGCCCCGTGTGGGGCGCGACACGCGGAGTACCTCGTCAAGCGGTGCGCGCGATGTTTCAATCCACGCGCCCCGTGTGGGGCGCGACGGCTGGGTACACGGCCTCGCCACCGACCTCAAGGGTTTCAATCCACGCGCCCCGTGTGGGGCGCGACGGCTACGACGTGATCGTCACTGGCGCCCTCAGTGTTTCAATCCACGCGCCCCGTGTGGGGCGCGACCAGAGGGGAAGAACTGCACAACCTGGTTATCCGTGTTTCAATCCACGCGCCCCGTGTGGGGCGCGACTTTCTGGTCCGTGTCGAATCCTCCGACTCCGGCGGTTTCAATCCACGCGCCCCGTGTGGGGCGCGACTGCAGACAGTCTAAACCTCTGTGGCTCTGGCAGTTAATGTCGCAGATGCGCGAACCCTAGGCAAGAAAGAGGGCACGGCGAGACATAAAAGACCAGGACCGATGCGAAATGCTTCTAAAAAATAGGCTTAGCTTCCGCGCGAACCTGCCGGGGATTGCGCGATCGCTTCAGATCCGCGTGAAGAGCTGGCGCTGTTTGGGAGGAATTCTATCTTGGAGGATCGTCAGAGGATCAGCGGACTCTCGGGATCGTAGGCCGGTTTGGCGCCTACGTGTTCAACGCGGCCTTTCCAATTGTTGCCGAGGAAATAAAAGCGCAGGCTGTCTTCCTCCGCATCCGCCACGGCAACGAGCGCTGCGCGGAATGTCACCCACTGGGCGGCATCGACCAGACACTCGAAGACCGAGTTCTGCACGCGTTGTCCGCGGTCCTGGCAGAGCCGTGCAACGCGGCGCAGACGGCGCTTTCCTGCCTCTGTTCGCGTACTCACATCGTAACTAACCAGGACAAGCATTTTCTATCGCTCCTGATCGTTCATTTCCAGAGAAAGGCAGGGTAAGCATCGAGCCCTCCGCGCAGATGGCGCGCGAGGATCAGTGATTGCACGTATGGGATGAGGCCAAGTGGGATTCGCTCCTCAATGAATGGATGTTCGATCTCTTCCTGCTTCCGCGCCTGCCAAGCCGCGATGATCGCTTTGCGGGCCTTTTCTTCAAGGAGGATTCCACCGCCTTCCTGCTCGACAAAATCCTCGTACTGCAACTGGCGTCGGTTGATAAGCGTGAGAGCGAGACGGTCGGCAATCGGCGCGCGCAACTCTTCCATCAGGTCAAGCGCGAGACTGGGACGGCCAGGCCGGTCGGTATGGAGGAACCCAACCGCGGGATCGAGGCCAACGCTCTCAAGCGCAGACTCTACATCGTGGCGCAGCAGCGCATAGATAAATGACAGAAGAGCGTTCACGCGGTCTCTAGGTGGGCGTCTGGTGCGGCCTGAGAAGCTGAAGGCTTCCTTGTCACTGACGACCATACGATCGAAGACGGAGAAGTAGAGTTGCCCGGCCATGCCTTCGTGCCCGCGAGCTTCGTCGATGGAAGGGGCCCTCATGGATTCTGTTCCTTCCCAGGTCAACCTGCCCGCCACGCTTCTAAGTGCCTCCTGATCGTCGGGAATAGAGGATTCGCGTGCGGCGCGTAACAGCACCATGCGGCTGTTGGCAATCTTGGCCGTGACGATGGACCGAACGATTGAGAGCGCGATCTCCTCTCTATCGGCTGCGCGGTACTGTTGTCGGCGAAGAAGAACATTGCCGGAGACCGGCCCCTGGACGCGCGCCAGAAATCGGCCCTGCTCGGTTAGGTAGGAGATGCCGACGCCATGTTCGCAGCAGAGAGCAAGCACAGGCGGCGAGCAGGAGACACGCCCCCAGCAGACCAGGCCCTCGATGGTGTGGACGGGGAGACGCAGGCGGGTTTCGTCTTCAATTTTGATCGCAATCGTTTCTCCATCACGGTGGAGATACGCTCCCTGAGTGGTGATGTGCAACGTGTTGAGGAGTTTTCGCATGGTCTTTCACTCGGGAAGTTGAAGTGCCTTGCGCTGGAGTCCATTCCACCATGCTTGAATGGTGGGTTCGGCAGTGGCATTGGGGAGGCAGATGTCGAGGAGCGAACAGTTTTGGCAGTGCTTGCCTGGCCTGGCAGGCGGAGTTTCACGGGTCTGGTAGAGACGGTGCATTTCGGCCGCAAGTGTTTCAGTCCTCGCACGGAGTTGGGCCGAAAATTCTACTTCGAGTCGACGGCGCGGATCGCCATAAAACATGGCCCCTCGTGGTACAGGTTGGCCGAGCATTTCTTCAAGACACAGCGCCTGCGCGCAAAGCTGGACCAGGTCGCAATCATCCGGTTTACGCCGGCCCCGTTTGTATTCGACAGGAAAGGGCTCAGGGCGAAACTCGACGACATCCGCGCGGCCGCTGAGACCGAGACGACGGCTGCCAAGCGACAGACCACGGACAGTGTGGAGATCGTGCCGCCGTGACTGCCCCGGAAGGTCGGCCTTTTCATGGAGAAGCCGGCCTTCCGCTGTGAGGCGATTCTCCGTCCATGCCTGCTCAAGGTGGATCAGCGCCCACTGACGCGGGCAGAAGGCAAGATGCTGCAATCCGCTCAGCGGCAGAGCCTTCTCGGACTCCTGCTCAGTTGAGAGATCAGAAGCCGTCGATTTCTTCTGGAGTGAGTCCATGGAGATTCTCGATGACATAGGTTCCGTCCGGGCTCACTTTGAGCGTTCCGTGAACCCGTGCTGAAGAGTATTGGCCGGGCTTGCTCGAGTGCTTCCACCAGAAAACCTTGAGCACGCGCATGGTACCCTCGGGGCGCGCAGAGGATGCGTCGTTTTCAAAGAGTCTCGGAAGTTGGGCCTTGATCGCCTCGGCATCGGCATCGCTGAAGCCCGTACGCTCGGCCAGTTGCGGGTTCATGCTGCCGAAGAAGACGTAGACGGCGTTGTCCACGCGGTGCTTCATACCCATGGTGTCCGAACCACGTTTTGTGCCGTCGCCCTCGCCCGAAACACTCTTCGTGATCTGCGTGCTCGTGACATCGACCGGAGCAACGCTGAAGGCAGACTGCACCGTGACGGGGCCGCGTACGGGGATGGATACGGATCCACCCTGCCCCTCGGATTCCTCGTCGCCGTCCTGCTTCTTACCTTTTCCCTTTGATTCGTTCTTGTATGGAAATAACTGACCGAATGCACGAACGTCGAACCAGATTTCGCAAGCCTTTGCCGCCATCTCTGAACCACCAAATGCTTTACCAAGTACTTTCTGGGCACGGTCCTTCAGACTGGTATATTCGTCGTTCTTGCGATCATCGGACTGGACGAAGATCGCTGCGCCGCTTTCCTGCAGGCGGTCGCGTAGCTTGCGCTTGAGGCAGACGTCCGAAATCTCGCCGAGGCCGTTGTAGTCGGTGCGAGGACGATTGCCGTTGAGCGGATCGCCATTCGGGTTGGCGTGGTTCACCCGGAGGATGACTGCAAAATCAATCTTCTGGGACAGGCTGCTCACTGTTTGTCTCCTTCTTCCGGAGTAGCTTCCGGTTCCGCATCGCTAGAGTTGTCCTTGCGCAGCCTCAGGGCTTCGCGCTGGCTATGAAAGCCGAGCAAAAACTCACCTGAGAGCGGGCGATTGTCCAGAAAAGTGCTCTCGTCGCCGCTGGCTTCAAACAGGCTGTAAACACCGTCGATGAGGCTCTGCCGGCGCTGCAGGGCAGCAGCCCGGCTCGAACGCAGTTGCGCGATGTACGGCGTCAACTGGAGTTCGATCGTGCGCCATGTACTGTAGGGGTGGTCGGCAAAGCGCTGCATCAGGCGCGCGGCAGTGGTGTCGCGCTGCACTTTCGCAACATGCAAGGCCAGACCTTCAATGCTGTCGGCAAGCGCCAGCAGGCGGCCATAGAGATAATCGCGCGAGGTGCGCGATTCGTCGAGGCTCATGGAATAGTTCTCCTTTGGGTGTGCGCCTCGATAGAGCGAGCAGGCCACGCCGAGATTGCGTTCGAATTCCCAATGTTCGACAGCCGCGCGATTCGCCGCACGCCTAACCGCCGACAGTACCAGGTCGCGCGGAAGCGGGCGTCCATCGACGATGCAGGGCAACAATCGCTCCTGTGTCGCTTTGCGGAGCTTCTCATCCACACGCTGCCCGTAGCAGACCTCCTCAATGTCGCGCGGTGCGGGAGCGCCAATGAATCGCCGGTCTTTACCAATGTTCTGCTGCCAGGCCAGCGATGTATGCCAGCGCTCGAGGCGTATAAGAAACTCCGCTTCTTTGAGTTCGCGGTAAAAAAGAATCGCCATGCGGCCCGGCGTGGCGGAATCAAGCCCCATGACGACGATGTCGGCTGAGTCATCGAGCTTCTGCTTGTAGCCGCCGATGGCTTTCTTCAACCGCAGAGCAAAGTGCTGTCCGGCATCGCCTTCATAGCTGCCCTCCTGCGCTTCTTCGGGATTATCTTCTGCATCGCGGAAGAACTGCCAGCTATCAACCAGTACAGGAGGGGCGTCCGCGGACTTTACGGACCAGGCGACGACAACCTGATCGCCGTTCTTTGCACCCTGGCGGGCGATGAGCCAGCGCAAAGCGTTATGAGCCTTCTGTGTGGCCGCTGAACTCAACCCGTAGGCTTCTGACGCCGCTTTGAATCTGCCGCGAAACGTGAAACCTTTGGTGTCGTTCGAGGAAATCAGCTTCGCGCCGTCGCCGCCGTGGCGCAGGCGCCTTGGATGGTTCTCCGCAAGCGGTGCCGGGCAGCCTGAACTCAAACAAAGGCCTAGCTCGGTCTGACTCTTCGCGTTGAAGTCAGCCCAATCCCTCTGCAACTCGAGGTCTTTCCAGACTGCGCTTTCAAGCTTTCCTGGAATCTCCACGCGCCAGCGCACGAAAGCATCGCCCTGATCGCGCTCTTTTGTCTTTGCATCCGATACGAGCAGCTTTGCGAGTGGCGCATCCTTGATTTCTTCTTTACTCCATGACTTCTTCCATGAGCCGTCATCGACCTTCGTCATGACACCGGCATTGACCAGATCGTTTGCGACCGATCCACGCTTGACATATCTCTCGATCGCTCGCAGCGTTGCATTGTTCGAACTCTCCGACCAGTCTCCAATCTGCTTGAGATAAAGCTGATGATCGTCAGAACTGAAGTCCTTGGCGACATAACGAATCTTGTCCGACAAAGGATGCGCGCACGCGCCCGATGTTCTTCCTGCGGACTTCTCTGTTACCGGAATCAGCGTAGGTTCCTTCTGCACAACGGCCGCTCGCAGAAAGTTTCCATTTTCATCGATTGCGATCTCGATATGTGCGTTCTGCTCAACATGGTCAATGGGAGTCAGAGACCGGTCCGCAAACTGCGGCTGCCCAAAGCAGGCATCGTAGGTCTCCACAAGCTTCTGAATCCAGCTCACGATGCCGCCTCCTGATCGAGCGCCCCAGTGGCCGCGGTCAGTTCCAAGACTTCCGCCTCAACAGAGCGCACTTGATCGGCTCCAAAGGTGCGCGCCTGCATCGCCCGTATGTCTTTCTTCACAATCTGGGTGGCGTCATCCGGGCGGGGGAATGTCAGCACGCCGTTGACGAGCTTTGGCCGCCAGAAATTGGCTCCGAGTCGGCCCGAGCCGGTTTCGTCCGGATAGTCGAAGCTATGGAAGCTCAGGCCGTAATCGAGCGAGCCATCGTTGTCGTAATCTCCCGGTCCTTCCCCAAAGGCACATGGCGCGACATAGCCCTGGCAGTCCCGCGTACCCAGAAAAATATCCTGGCGGCCGCCGCGCTCAAGGCTGCGCTTGGCGATTGCATAGTGCTTGCCGTCTACTCGATCGCCGGCAAGCGAAGCGTGATGCGTGTTCCATTCGAAGTGCGCGCAGACCTGATATTCGACGCCTGGACCGTCGGTAATGTCGGCTGGATTTTCGGAGCGCGCATCTCCTGTCAGGTAAGTGTAGATGGCCAGCGTGTTGCCCCCGGAGATGTAATCCAGCGGCTTCATGCCCCGCGTTTGTGTGCGAATCCGGCGCAGGATGCGGACCTTATCGACATACCAAATTAAGGTCGGCTTCCAGTAAATTGACTTGCAGATTCCCTTCAGTGCCTCATAAGTCGGAAGATGATAAGAAGACTTCTCGCCGCCTACACGTGTGAGCGGATCGGTGAAGAGCGCATAGCGCCCCCAGACGCGAAACTCAAGACCATTTTTTGGTGTGGCAAACGTCTTAGGCAATGAGATCCTCCAAGGGCCCGGCTTGCTCCCGTAGCCCGAATGCAGAATCGTAAAATTCGGAACGGAGGCAGTATACTCCCGAGCCCCGATGGATCTCATAAACCGCATCTTTATTCGATAGTTTTGTGAATTGCGAGGCATAGACCGAGAGCGTGAATCGCTGCGCTTTGCGGAGTAGGTTCCAGTCCGATTCAAGATCGAAGGACGCGGCAAGTTGGTTGACAATTCCCCGGCCTTCATCGTTGTAGGGAACGATGATACCCTGCGTGTTCGCGATCAGCGCAAAGGCATTGTTCGCGGTCTGGAAGCTCTGAAGCAGCAATGAGCGATGTAACTTATGACTCGGCTTCATAGCATCCTGTTTTGCCTGACCATTTGCGCCGAGCAGTTCGAGCAACGACGTTCTTCGGCCAATGCCCTCCGGGCCAACACGATATGACATTTCATCCCTGCGGCGGTAAAAAGTGCGGTCGTAATACTCCGTCATTTGTTGCGGGTCGTCGAGCGGATACAGTTTTCCGGGATTCGCTCGACGCCACTGGCCTAGCAATTCCCGAGCGACAGTGCGCCCCTGTCGAATCTCATCAAGCTGTACCGGCGGCTCAGGCAACTCGACGATATGGACCCTACCCAAGGTGGGACGCGCTCCATGCCTGTTACAGCGGCCCGCCGCCTGCGCGATCGAATCGAGCCCCGCAAGATCGCGAATGACAGATGCAAAATCAATATCGACGCCAGCCTCGATCAACTGCGTGCTGACACAAATGACTGGCTGGTCCCCGGTCGCATTTGGTAATTGGGCGCACAACTCTTCAAGTTTCTCGACGCGATGCGCCGGGCACATGCCTGTGCTGAGATGCACGACCAGTGCATTTGCACCTGCCTGCTCACGCAGGTTCTGAAAGATCTCACGTGCATCCTTTTTCGTATTCACGATTGCCAGGCAGCTTCCATATCTCTGCGCTTCCGTGAGGGCCAATTCCGCAACATGGGCAATCTGCCACCCTTCCGGCCGATCCGTATGATCGAACACCTCATACCGCTTCAGTCGCTCGAAAAGTTGAAGCGGATTGGATATAAGCCCGGGCGGATTACCCAGTCGCAGGGCCCCTTTTGCCCGGGAAACCGTGTCAAGCAGTGGTTGCGTGGCTGTGCATAATACAACCGTCGATCCGCAATGGGATGCAAGCAGGTTGATCGCATTGTTAAACAGATGCACCATTTTGATCGGCAAGGTCTGTACTTCGTCAAAGACAATGACAGCGCGAGCCATGGCATGAAGCCTGCGCACGGCGCGTGTCCCCGAACCGAAGAGCGCTTCGAGGACCTGAACACTTGTCGTGAAAACAACCGGAGCGTCCCAGTTTTCAGCCAGTACTCGCCGTCTCCACAGGTCTGGCCGGCCCACCTCGTCATTCGGATCGTCCTGCACGTTCGAATGATGTTCGAGAACAACACTTGCGTAAGGAATGCCCTCGGGCTCAAGAATGGAACGGGCAACTGCGGCATTCTGGTCCACAATAGATATGTAAGGACTGACAAAGATGATTCGGTCGAGCGCACGGCGTCGCGCATGTTCGAGAGCAAAACGGAGCGCGGAGAGCGTTTTGCCGCCCCCCGTGGGAACCAACAGCGAATAGATCCCACCTAATCGATCCGCGGCCCGAAAGCACTCATCGGAAATCTGACGCCGGATGACGTTCACAGACCCATGCGTATTCATCAGTGAAAGGTGTCGATCGAGGCGCTCAACCAATTTCTCCCATGTTTCATACTCCAGATTCTGGCGGTGTAAAGCTGCTGCGGGCTTTTCAAAATTCGCTGTGTTCGTTCGGTCCGCGTCGATCAGGCAACTGAAGAGCAGGCGCAGCAGAAGGCCCATCTGTACGTCTTTGTCTCCTTCGCCTTTATCGAACGAAGCCGTAAGACGGGCCATTGCGTTGCGGACCTCCGCAACAAGACCCGGGTCCCGCATCAATGCCGCCGCGCGATCTTTCACCGAGGAATCGACGTTCGTCCAGGCCTCTGACAATCGAGTGCGGTTGTCCTGCTTTTCAAGTCTTTGGGTGAGTTTGTCACTGCCATCCGGTTCAAGACAATCAATCAGGCCCGAGTGGTGGGAGGCGATGCAGATAGCCATCAATCGCGCAACAACGCCCTGAAGACTATCCTCCTGTTGCGCATCTTGGATGTTTGCTAGAAGACACTGCGCGCCTGCGGTCGAATGATCGATTTTCCCGCGCAGGTCATCGTGCCCCTCGCCATCGCTTGAAAAACTGAGCAGGTAGTCCTGAAATGTATTCGTGGCCTTGCCCAGGTCGTGCAGCAGGCCAATCAACTCGCCAGCTTTTCCTAGCCCTAGCTTTTCCGCCAATTTCGAACACTGCGCAGCTACTCCGCTCAAATGGTCGGAGAGCAGTTGGTTTCCTGTCTTGCCCAAATGGGCAAGATGGGGGCCATAGGCCTCAGCATTACCGGCTCCAGTCATTTCTTTTCTCTCCAGTCGAATCACGATAAACGTAAATGGGCATAGAAAAAAGGCCTACAGGAACAGGCCCTGCTGTTCGGAATAGCTTTTGTCATTACTTAAGTGGAGAGGCCGGTTCCCGGGGTTAGGCATCTGTTGCTTCCGGCGCGCAGGCCTGTGCGTCAGAACTCGGACGCAAGCTGATCTTGAGGATGTTCAAGGGAGGTGCTGAAGGCCATCCGTCTATTTGATGAAAATGCCAAGCGGAGCGGCGACCGAAGTGCTTCAAAAAAGAAATATTCAGAAGTGCTTCTCCGGTGAAGACCAGTCCGGCGGCCGCGTTCTCATCTAATATCCCGAGCACGCGCACGTAACCGCGATGCGGCCTCGAACTACGGTACCCTGGCTGGCAAACGATCGCCTGGGGATTCACCTTGTTGAGCGAGGCCTGCGTGGCGTGCCCGACTTCAAGCTTGGCCAGCGGAGGCTTCTTCCTTGAGCCGCCACTCCGCGTAGTCTGTCTATTGGGCCAAGCCACGGAATCGAAAACAAGTGCTCCACTCGAGTTCTCCCATTCTGGCGAACAGCGCGAAAGGCCGGGTCTTCTGTGCTGTCCCTCGGCGAGCCACCGTGTCAGCGGGCGTACCGGGCAGGTCTTCGAGGCCGAACCGTACGGAATGTCCATGCGGTGGCGCGCCATCCAAAAGCCGCCTTGAGATCGCTCCACGAGAGCGCATACGAAATGACGTCAGTGTTAGTTATAGCCTAGGTTTGCTGATCTGCCATTGGCCTGCCGTGAGTTCCGTGGTCGCAAGTTTCGCTATATAGTATTGCAACCCGTGTGCGAGAGGTGTGCCAAGTGGAGGGAAATATTGCCTGTGGTGTCCCAACGAGACATCGCGATCATAGGACGAATCGGGCCAATTCCTGATCTCTAAGAATGTGTTGTTCTCAGGAACCAGCAGCGATCCCCCAGATCCGATCCATCTCCTCGAGGGTAGCCGAGTTGCAGAGTAAGCGTTTGGTGATTGCATCTGTACAGGTGCACGCATGACGCAGACGATCTGAGTATGGGGACGGAGAAGTTGCGGGTATGGCGCACGGCGGCGGAGAAGCGGCGGATAGTTGAGCTGACGTTGCAGCCCGGGATGAGTGTGGCGCGGGTAGCGCAGGCCGAAGGGGTGAACGCCCACCAGGTATTCCAGTGGCGGCGTGCGCACCGGCAAGGCACATTGGTCGATGCCGCGACGGATACCGCATCTTTGCTGCCGGTGGTCGTTCGAGCGAACGGTCAACAGAGCCGGGAGTGCGGTGAAGCAGCGGAGCCGGCAGGCGCATCCGGCGCGATTCATATCGAGTTTCCAGGCCGTGCAGCGATCACGGTGGAGAGCGGCGCGGATGCGAACCCGCTCCGTTCCGTGCTTCTCGAACGCGGCCCGATGGTCCGCCGTGAAGCCGTTCACGCCATAGCTGGCCGTGACATTCCGGTAGCCCGCCGACCAGAACGTGAGCGCGTCGATCAACGCTTCGCACAGGATGATTTCTTTGGAAGCGATCAACGCCTCTTCGTTCCACACCCCGCGGTGCTCGCCTTTCAGGTACAGATGCAGCGGCGTTCCCTCGCGCAGGTTCGGCGTGATCTTCCGCCCGTACATCTCCGCTACGTCACCGGCTGGCGTCACCACCGGGATAACCAGCGAACCATTGAAGTGCTCGTGACCGCTCTCCCGGTAGATGCCAAGCCGCTGCAACCGCCCACGAACAGCCGCGCCGCCGGCGCGGTTCTTCGCCTCCAGCCGATACCCCAGTGTCCGGTTGGCGAAGCCCAACCGGAACCGCTCGACCATCTCCGCAGAGTGCAAGCCCCGCGACTCCAGATACCGCATCGCCTCCGGCGATTCGTGCAGCGTCTCCTGATAAAAACCCACGATCTCAAGCAACAGTTCACGGTCTCCCGCCTCCGCCGTTACCGGCGCGGGCAGCTTCCGAACCGTGCAGGTTTTTACCGGCTGGATCGGTTCAGCGGCTAAGGGAAGATAATCTGCCCTCAGCAACTCCACGGCATGGCGGAAGCTCACCCCTTCGGCCCGCATCACCCACTGGATTACGTCGCCGCCTTCATTGCACGCGCCCAGGCAGTGCCAGAGATTCTTCGCCGGAGAGATGACCAGAGAAGGCGTCCGGTCGTCATGGAACGGGCACTTGCCCACGAGGTCCGCGCCCTGCCGCGTCAGCTTCACGCCCCGCGACTCGGCCAGCCGCTGCACCGAGATTTCTTTCTTTCTTTAGCCGCTCGACTTCCGACTCCGGGATTCTCGCCATTTCAACCGCCTTTCGTAAATACCATGTCAAGTGACAACAGTGTCATCATGCACGATGATGATATAGTCACTTTAAGGCGAGATATTTTCAAGGAGGTCTTACTATGAGCCAAGTTCAGCTTTTTCCACCGGATTGGAATATGGCAGACATTCACGAACGGCTCAGAGAACTGCGCACGGCCCGCAAGCTCACTCAGGCTCGCGTGGCCGAACTGCTGGGCATCAGCCCCCGCGTTTACACCCGATGGGAGAGCGGCGGCGCTACGCCGCTTTTTGGCACTGTTGTCAAGCTCGCGGACATCCTCGGTGTCACTCTCGACGAGTTGGCAGGACGCAAGG
>JARLFX010000241.1 GCA_031296355.1 Acidobacteriaceae bacterium | reverse complement strand
TGTTTTTGCTGGTCTATGTGCTGATGTTCCGCCCTATTCAGAAGCGCGCTTTTGCGATATCGGATGCTGCGCAGCTTGCACTGAGGGGGCGAGATCTGGAGCTTGAGTCTGCTGCTTTGCCCGAGTCCACGGCGCAGCGCTCACTGATGCTGAAGAAGCAACTTGCTGAATTTGTAAAAGCGGAACCGGAAAACAGTACGACCGCGGTGCGCGCATGGCTGCAGGAGGGGGCGAAGTGATGGCCATGGCGAAATCGAGCGTGAGCGGAGCGCGCAAGGCGGCCATCCTATTGACGATGCTGGGGGATGAATCCGCGGCGATCGTCCTGCGCAATCTGCATGATGATGAACTGCAGTGCGTGGCCGATGAAGTGGCGCGGCTGGGACAGGTGCCAGCAGAGCTCTCGCTGCAAATATTTGAAGAGTACCAGGGCATGACGCAGGGCGAAGGATTCCAGATGCAAGGGGGGCAGGATATGGCGCGTCGCATGATGATCAAAGCGTTTGGCGAGCAGGACGCGGTGGCTCGCCTGCAGCGGCTGGTGAAGGCGCGGGAAGAGCATCCGCTGGAGGCTTTGCAGCGTGCCGATCCGCAGAAGCTGGCGCGATTTCTGGAGAGCGAACATCCGCAGGCGGTTGCGTTGATACTCGGGCAGCTGAGCGACCGGCAGGCATCTGCATTGCTGATGAATCTTCCGAAAGAGCTGCGTTCTGAGGCAGTGCAACGGCTGGCTGCGCTGCAGCGGTTCTCGCCGGAGATGGCGGAGCGGGTATCGATGGTGCTGAGCCGACGGCTGAAGGCTGTCGGCGAACAAGGCAAGCGAGCTTATTCAGGATTTCAAAGTGTTGCAGACATTATGAATTGCGTGGATGGCAGTGTGGCGCAGGAGATTCTGGAGCGGATTGAGAGCGAAGAACCGTCGCTTGCCATCAGTATTCGTGACCTGATGTTTACCTTTGCCGACCTGATCGAAGTGGACGAGGCGCAGATACGGGAACTAATGGCGCTGGTCGACAAGCGTGTGCTGGCAACTGCGCTGAAGGGGACGAGTGACGACCTGAAGAATCATTTCTTTCGTACCATGTCTTCGCGAGCAGTGGAGATGCTGAAGGAAGATGTGGAATCGCTGGGGCCAATTCGCAGTAAGGAAGTCGTGAAGGCGCAGGCGGAGATCGTGGCGCTAGCGCGAAAACTGGAAGCTGAAGGAAAGATCGTATTGAAGGGCGAGGGAAGCGATGAGTATGTCGTCTAGTGATCAAGCAGGATACGCATCGTTGATGCCGGTCAGTGTGCTGATGTATCGCGATGTTGCTGCTGCAGGTGGCTTGGAGCCGGCAACAGTGGGGAGTACACACGGTGATGCTGAACGGCGGGAAGGCGTTTCCGGCAGGGAGCTGGAGGATTTACTGGGATGCGCTACGGCTAATGCGATTGCAGAGACCGAGAAGCGGCTTCGCGATGAGATGGAGAAGGAACGGGCAGAGCAAGCTGCGAAGATTGGACAGGCCGTTGCACTGTTTCAAGAGGAACGGCAAGAATACTTCGCGCGCGTAGAGCTGGAGGTGGTCCACCTGGCACTTGCTATTGCTGCAAAGATATTGCATCGCGAAGCCCAGGTGGATCCAATGCTGATTGCTGCGCTGGTGCGGATGGCCGTTGGAAAATTGCACGATGGATCGAGTGTGAGCGTGCGCGTGCCTGTTGGAGAGGCAGAGCGTTGGCGGGAGGCGCTGCTGAATCCGATGAATGGGTGCAGCGTTGAGGTGGTGGAGGATGCACATCTCAATGCAGGGGACTGCAGATTGCAGACCGATCTTGGTGTTGCGAATTTTAGTATGGATGCGCAGCTGAAAGAAGTAGAGCAGGGATTCTTTGACCTGCTTGCGCAGAGGCCACGCGTCAGATGAGTGACTCGCACCTGCTTGCGCCATATTTTGACCGCTTGAAGCGCGGGTCCACCCCGCGCTGGAGGGGGCGCGTATTGCAGGTGGTGGGCAATCTGATTGAGTCAGAGGGGCCATTTTGCTCCATCGGCGAATCCTGTGAGATTCGTGGCGCGAGGAATCGAAAATATTCCGGCGAGGTGATTGGATTTCGCGGATCGACCATGCTCTCGATGGCAGTTGAGCCTCCACAGGGAATTCGTTTTGGCGACCGCATTGAGGCGAGCGGTATGCGCCCATCTATCCGAGTAGGCAGCGATTTGCTGGGCCGGGTGATTGATGCGACAGGCGTGCCGCTGGATTTGAAAGGGGAGTATCGCGGCGAGCGTACGGTGCTGGTGGACGGCTCCGCGCCGCTGCCGCTGGAGCGTGTGCCGATCCGTGAGCCGCTCGGCTGTGGTATTCGGGCGCTGGATGCGTTTGTGACGTGCGGGCGTGGGCAGCGCCTGGGCATCTTTGGCGGCAGCGGGGTGGGCAAGAGCACGACGCTCGGGATGATGGCGCGTGGGACAAGCGCGGACATGACGGTGTTGGCGCTGGTGGGAGAGCGCGGGCGCGAGGTGGGCGAATTTCTGGAAGTGATTGGGGAAGAGGGGCGCAGACGTTCGGTGGTGGTGGTGTCAACCTCGGACCAGTCGCCGCTGCTGCGACTGCGTGCAGCGCTCTCTGCCACCGCGATTGCAGAATGTTTTGCTGGCACAGGAAAGAACGTGCTGCTGGTAGTGGATTCGCTGACGCGCTTTGCCATGGCGCAGCGAGAGATTGGTTTGTCCGCAGGCGAACCGCCGACGGCGAAAGGGTATACGCCTTCGGTTCTGAATATGCTGGCTCGGCTGGTAGAGCGGGCGGGATGTTTCAACAGCGGTAGTATCACCGCGTTCTACACGGTGCTGATGGAGGGCGACGACCAGCAGGATCCAGTTGCGGATACGGTAAGGTCGCTGCTGGATGGGCACATCATTCTGGACAGGGCGCTGGCGATGCAAAATCACTATCCGCCTATCTCGATACTGGAGAGCCTGAGCCGACTGATGCCCAACGTTGCGTCTGAGCAGCATATGCAGAAGGCGAAGGCGCTGCGCATGCTGCTTTCATCGTACCGCCGCTCGGAAGACCTGATTCGCATTGGCGCGTACCAGAAAGGCGCTGACCTGACGCTGGATCGCGCGGTGGAGATATTGCCGCAGTTGAATGTCTTTCTGCATCAACGGCCTGAAGAAGTGTTCGCTTTTCCCACGGTTGTCCAATCCCTGATGGAGGTCCCAAGCTGATATGGCCTACAGATTTTCACTCGCTACTGTCTTGCGTTTTCGACTGATCCGCGAAGAGCGGGAGGAGCGCATGCTGCAACAGATACTGCAAAAGATCACGCAAACACTTCAGACCATCGCGGAGATCGACGCCGAGATCATACGGTTACATGCGACACGGGCGGAAGAGCTCAGTAAACCTGTCACCGGAAAGCGGGTGCAGGCGGTTTACGCTGAGGTGAGCGGGCTGCAGCAGGGTCGCAAGGAACTGGAAGAGCAACTGGAAGCGCTGGAGCAGCTCAAGGATAAACAACTCGAAGTGTATGCAGCGGCGCGGCGAGATCGAGAGATGTTGACGGAGATGCACAATCAGCAGCGTGAAGTGTATGCGCTGGACTTGATACGGCGTGAACAGATGATGCTGGATGACAACTATATCGCCCGCAGCCGGCATCTGCATGCATAGCAACACGGCAAGGATTGCCGAGCAGGGAGAGGTAATTTCTGCCGGGCATGCGATTACGCGAGCGCAGCAGATTGCTAAAGGATTGATTCTGCTGGCTGGAAAAGATGTTGATCTCGTTATTTGGCGTGGCATGCTAAATGCACTCAGTATGGCGTGATCGCAATAGCCCATTCCGCTTCAGC
Source organism: Acidobacteriaceae bacterium (assembly GCA_031296355.1). The sequence continues at coordinate 8,353 of JARLFX010000241.1, read as the reverse complement.
TCTGACTGCCGGACTCAATGCGGCAGGAGCAGGGAAGCCAGCAGGTAGCGAGAATCTTGCGGTATCGTTCGGCGAATCATTTGCTCTTGCAGCGCAAACGCCTGCTGGAGGTTCTACGGCAAATGGCACGGCTGTGGCGCCTACTATTGCTCGCAAGAGCAAGACTGTGAATGCTGATTCTGACGCCAATGCAGAACCTGTGCAGACGGCGAAGCTTTCCGTGCCACCTGTTGCATCCTTGCTGACCATGACCACGATGCTCGAGGCTGGCAACAGCCTTGTGCCGCCGGCGCTTGATGCGCAGGCGATGATCGGGGACGTGGAAGGAGCTGTGGCTTCATCATCGTCTGTTTGCTGCAATGCGATCTCGGAGGAACCGAAGCAAGAGGGCGCCACTACGAGTCTGAAGAATCTTGCCGCGCTACCAACGTTTGACAGGACTGCCGTACGTGCAGGTTTCATAGACAAATCATCGCAAGAGCCCACTGATGAAGTCCCAATATTGGTTGCAGTAAAAAATGATTCCACGGGTGCGAACACTCTTCCAATACAAGGGGAAGGCGAAGCTGCGACGCAAGATGACGCAACGACGGCGCAGGCGATTCCAGCAAATGCAATAGTTACAACTTTTATGCAGGATGTCGCTACGGTGCGTAAAGCGGAGCTAGACAATGCCGCTCCGATGCAAGTTTCTGCAGCACACGAAGCTCTGCCAGAGCAGGATACTGAAACAATTTCAACGTCTGCGGATAGCTCAGCCAACCGAACTCAAGCTAATCCGCAGGATGGCGAAGCTTCTCATGCAGGCGTAAGCGTTATTGCTCCGGAACTCGCGAAAAATATCTGTTCCAGTGGGGTTGTACGAGGGCAGGCAACGAGATCCGTCATCATGGGGAAAGCCTGTGTCGCAGATCGAGGTAAGGGCATTGCAGAAACGCAACATGATATGTACGACAACGTAGATCAAGATGTTTCTGCGCAAGCTGTGCAGAAACCGGAGCCGACGACACATGACAAATCGCAAGGGCAAAGTGATGCAGGAGCACCGCCGGAACTGGCTCTTCTGCTTCCCCATGCCGCAGAGCCGGTAAGGGGAGTTCCTGAATCTGCCATCGTGCAACTGGCAGTGCCGGCCACTTCAGCAACGGATTCAGCTCGCAAAGCTCCTGAAAACACGAGTAATGCAAGCATTGCGATGCCGCAGGCAGCGGTTGTTCAGCAGACGCCGGTCATCAATGCCGCAAAGCTCATCCAAAGTATTGGACAGAGCGAGATGCGGGTCGGCATGCGCTCGGCTGAGTTCGGCGCGATATCGATTCACACGTTGGCAACGAGGGATGAGCTTTCGGCGCAAATTTCACTCGACCACGCTGATCTGGCCAAGGCAATTACAGCACATCTGCCGGAGATGCAGGCGCGACTGGGTGCTAATCAGACGATGGATGTACGCATCCACGACAGCGGACAGAATGGGGCTATGACAGGCGGGAGCGAAGAATCAGGCAGCGGCGCCAGGGGAAACCAGCAACAGGAAGGGCGCAGTACGCACTATGCAAAGAATGATGCAGTGGAAGTGATGCAGATAGCAGGTAGCGATGGACAGGTGATTGATGGTGGCTATGCTGCGCGGCTAGACATCAGAGCCTAGATTTCAGCAAAAGGTACACAGGAGGAAATATGTCACAGAATGTTGCAGCGAATTTCACATTGCCGGCAGTGCTCGGCACGCTCAGGCCAGCCAGCACAACTGCAAAGACGAGCACTGCAAAGGCGGACTCTAGCAGCTCGAACAGCAGCGACGTGCAGACCACATTTTTGAATCTGCTGGTGAAGGAACTGCAAAACCAGGACCCGACAGCGCCCATGGATTCAACTGCAATGGTGGGGCAGATGATTTCACTGAACCAGCTGGATCAACTCATCAGCATCAATGAAGCGCTGGGCGGAGCAACCACATCAACATCAACTGCTGCGAAAGCCTCCGGTGCGACAGCGAAGGCTGCTGTGACAGCAGCAAGCGGCGCTACGAATACGCAATCACAAGCTGCGACAAGCCAGCTGCCGTTTGATCCCAACACGATGATGCCTGTGGGGACAGGTGCGAATGCACTGAGCACAGCCGCAATGTTTAACCTTCCACTCAATGCTTCGTGGGCAGGTATTTCCAATCTTAACCAGAACATTTCAGGAGGCAGGTAATGGCTTCGTTCTCAATTCCACTCTCAGGACTTACGGCTGCACAGGCGCAACTGCAGTCCGTCTCCAACAACCTGGCCAACATGAATACCGATGGCTACAAGGATCAGACGGTGAGTTTCAGCGATGTATTTTCGCAGGCGGGGTCGACCAATGGTAGCGGCGATCCGCTGCAGACGGGCTCAGGCGTGCGTACGGCGTCTACGGATTCAAACTTTACGGAAGGCAATCTGAATGCCACCGGAACGTCATCGAACATGGCGCTTTCCGGCAACGGATTCTTCGTAACCCAGAGTGCGAGCGGACTGCTGGACTATACCCGCGCAGGGGATTTCAAGACGAACAGCAACGGGCAGCTCATCACGCCCAACGGCGAATTGTTGCTTGGGTATCCGGCGTCTGGTGGTGTGGTCAACAAAGCATCAGCTGAGTTGCAGCCGCTACAGGTAGGAGGCTTGACCAGTCCAGCAGTTGCTACGACGACATTTAATATTGCTGCGAATCTCAACGCGGGAGCAGCGGTGGGTGATGCCGGGTCACCCAGCACGTTTGCAGTGTACGATTCACTCGGCGCACCGCATACCCTCTCAGTGGCATACACCAAAACGGCGACGAACAGTTGGGATTACACCATCACAGTGCCGTCTGCCGACCTGAGTACGGGCGGAACGGGCACGACGCAGGTGGCATCGGGCACGCTTAGCTTTGATAGTTCCGGCAAGTTGATCATGGGAACTCCAGCTACGACCAGCATCAGTGTGGCTATTCCTCCAGTCACAACGCCGGCGACGACCTTCGCAAGCGGTGCGCTGCCACTCACGCTCAACTGGGACCTGGTAGACGATTCCGGAAATGCGACCATAACGCAGACGGCAGCCGCCAGCGCTACCAGCGGCACCACGCAGGACGGCTATGCTGCCGGGACGCTGAGTACGTATGCCGTGCAACCCGATGGAACGATCGAAGGGACGTTCTCCAGCGGGAAGACGCTTGAGCTGGGGCAGGTGGCGGTAGCGTCTTTCGCCAATATGCAGGGGCTGCTGAATGTGGGCAATAACAACTATCAGGCAACATTTGCTTCTGGCACAGCTGCGATTGGAACGGCAGGAACCGATGGGCGCGCCACAATTGTGGGCGGTTCCGTGGAACAATCCAACGTGGACATTGCAACTGAGTTTGCCAAACTGATTGTTGCCCAACAGGCGTATTCGGCGAATGCGAAGTCCATCACAACCTTCAATCAGGTTTCCCAGGCCACACTCGCCATGATGCAGTAGTCGCGATTCTTAATGCTGGATTAATGCTCGCCGACTGTGCCCCTCTGTGCAGGGCGGCGGGCTGGGACGCTCTCATTCGAGGCTCAGAAAGAGCACAACGGCGACCAGGAGTGCAAGATGCGGACAATGCGTTAATACGGATTAATGCAGGCAAGGCGTCGCGGTTGGACAACGTGCAGCGCAGGAGCATGCCGTTCCTGCGCAATGGCCCCTGAATTGCTTCTACCAAGTTGAACATCGCACCCACGCTTACGAGAGTGGCCGGCGAGGGTCGAGGTAATGGAACGATGAACACAGCGCTACAGCCACCCATGATCGCGCAGAAGGAGAAGCCTTCGGGAGGGCCACATTTAGTAGAGAAGGCGCTGGATATGGGCCGGTACGAATTGCTGCCCTGGCTTCCGTGCACGCTGGCGCTGGACATACCCGTCATGAGGTTTACGGTTGGCGATCTCTTAGGCCTATCTAAAGGGTCTATTGTCGAGACGGCATATCACCAGAGCAGTGATCTGCCGCTCCGCGTGAATGGACAGCTGGTGGGATGGACAGAGTTTGAAGTCGTAGGCGAACGTCTGGCCGTGCGGCTTACGGATCTCTCATGATGAATAAAACTTCAAATCATGAGTTCTCTCTTCTGCCATCACCAACACCGTGCGGTGTGTTGCGGAAAGTTTGGGTGATGTTTGGGCGGGGATGGCAATTTATCCAGACGAAGGCAAAGGCGCAGCCTGACCCAAAGCAGTTGCGTCTCGTGGAAAGTATTTCGCTTGGAGAAAGACGATTTGTTGCTGTTGTTCAGGTAGACGGTCTCCGCTTCCTGGTTGGGGGCGGCGCTTCCAATGTAAACCTGTTGGCAGAGATCAGCGCAGGAGCGCCATTTGCTCGCACAAATACACAGTCAAGGCCGTGCTATCCGGTGGCAGTGCAGAAGGGCGGTACTGCGTGAAGCAGCCACTCATCATAGTGATTGCAGCGCTGTTCTTGCTGGGCGCCTTGCCTGCATATGCTCAGGCGCACGGGCATGGGGCTATCACGGCCGCACCCATACAAGTACGAGCATCGCAATCTAATCCAAATGAATTGACGATAACCGGATTGGGCGGAGGATCAGCGCAGTGGACCATTGTCATCCTGCTCACATTCCTTACGCTGATTCCTTCGATTCTGATTTGCATGACGCCGTTCGCGCGGCTGCTGGTGGTTTTCCACTTTCTGCGGCAGGCACTCGGCTTGCAAACCACACCATCGAACCAGACACTGGTTGGGCTGTCGCTGATTATGACGTTCTTTCTGATGCAGCCAGTGGGCAACGCAATCTACCATGATGCGATTGTTCCGCTACAGGCAGGCAATATTACTGCATCGGAAGCGTTGGACCGCGGGGCAACGCCGATGCGACAGTTTATGTCGCATTACGTGCGTGAGAAAGATATTGCGCTTTTTGTGGAGATGGCCAAAGAGCCTCGTCCGGCAACTGTAGGCGATGTTTCATTCCGCGTGCTACTGCCTGCATACATTCTTTCCGAACTCAAGGCTGGATTCCAGATCGGGGCGGTGCTGTTTCTGCCGTTTCTGGTTGTGGATATGGTTGTTGCATCCATCACAACATCAATCGGCATGATGCAACTGCCGCCAGTCGTAATCTCGACTCCATTGAAATTGCTGCTCTTTCTGATGGTGGATGGCTGGCACCTGCTAATTGGCGCACTGATGAGGAGCTTTAGCTGATGGGCGTGGATGCCGTCGTTGCGCTGGGGAGATCGATGCTGCAGGAGGTGGTGCTGCTGGCAGGGCCTATTCTGCTGGCGGTGGTGGTTGTGAGTCTGCTGGTGAATATTCTGCAGGTACTTACATCACTGCAGGACCAGACATTATCTGCGATACCCCGGTTGCTCGCGACGGGTGTGGCTCTCTTCTGCCTGATGCCGTGGATGTGGCGGCACTTGGCGCATTACACGCTCAGCGTGATGTCTGACTTTCACGAGGTGCTGCAGTAATGCAGCTCTCGCTGGTTCCAATCATGGGCGCGCTGCTGACGATCAGTGTCAGACTGTCGGGTCTGATGTTGTTTGCCCCGATGTTTGGCAGCGTGGCGATTCCTGTGAGGGTGAAGGCAATCTTTGTACTCGCGCTGACGGTATTGCTCTATCCCATGCTGTCTGCCCGGATGCCTGCTATCAGCATCAGCCAATGGCCCACCGTGGTGCTGGGAGAGTTGCTGATTGGGATCGCGCTCGGAGTTGCGACGAACGTGGTCTTTGATGGCGTGCAGATGGCTGGACAGATATTGAGCATCCAGATGGGCTATTCGCTGGTCAACATTCTGGACCCACAGACGCAGGTCGATTCGACGGTGGTTGCACTCTTTCATCAGACGATGGCGATGCTGATCTTTCTTCGGCTTGGTGTTCACTTTTGGATACTGCGTGCCATCGTACGCAGCTTTGACTACCTGCCTCCATCTGCCGGCCACTTTGGCACGGCATTCACAGTCGCCGCACTGCATGTTGCGGCAAGTGCATTCTCAATCGGCATCCAGATCGCAGCGCCAGTACTTTCTGCCACGCTGTTGGCCGATGTGGCACTTGGGCTGCTTGGCAAAGCCTCGCCGCAACTGCCACTGATGCTGCTGGGGCCTGCGGTGAAGAGCCTGCTGGGGATTTTGGTTATGTTAGCGGCTTTACGGTATTGGCCGGCGCTTTTTGAACGTTTGTTTTCCAGGTCGATGGTGCAGGCGGACCATCTTCTGCACCTGGCAGGTTAGGGACGATGGCGGACGCAAACAAGACGGAACAGGCTACTCCGAAGCGCAGGGAAAAGGCCCGTAAACAGGGACAGGTGGCTCGGTCGCGCGAGTTGCCCGGCGTACTTGCGCTGGCCGCGGTGCTTGGTGCGCTGATGCTGATTGCGCCTGCTGCACTCACACATTGGACGACGCTGTATCGCAATACGCTCGATCTGGCGGCGACAGGTGATCTGGACGGCAATGGACCGATTCTTTTCTGGCCAGCGATTGAGACGATGCGCTGGCTGGGACCTATTCTGCTGGCGGCCATGGTGGTGTCACTCTTTGCCGGATTGATGCAGGGTGGAATCAATATCGCACCGGAAGCACTGGCATTCAAATTTGAAAGGTTGAATCCGGCTGCCCGGCTGGGGCAGATATTTTCTCCGATGGGGCTGAGCCAACTTTTGAAATCGCTGTTACCGTTTGCCGCTATCGCATGGGTCGTTGTGAAAGCGATGCAGACGCACTGGGTGATGATCGTCAATGCATCCAGCCTTGTATTACGAGACTTTGCGGGATTCGTCGGTTCGATGGTGTTTGAGGTGGTGTGGAAGTCGGGTCTGGTTCTGATGGCGTGGGCGGCGGTGGATTATGCGCTGACCTGGAAAAAGATGGAAGGCGACATGAAGATGAGCAAGCAGGAGTTGCGCGAAGAGTCGAAAGAGACTGACGGCAATCCTGTGATCCGCTCGCGAGTGCGGCAGTTGCAACGAGCTATGCGGCGAACGCGCTCGCTGAAGGCGGCGGCGACGGCCACGGTAGTGGTAACGAATCCTACGCACTATGCCATCGCACTGCGGTATGAGACGGATATGACGGCACCCGAGGTGGTGGCGAAGGGCCGCGATCTACTGGCGGAGAAGATAAAGCAGATCGCGCGGGATGCTGGAATCATGCTGATCGAAAACAGGCCACTGGCACAGGCGCTCTACAAGAGTGTTGAAGTAGGCGATTCCATTCCGGCAAAGCTCTACCAGGCGGTGGCAGAAATTCTTGTGATGGTTTTTCGTGCCCAGGCGGATGTGCGGCAAAGCGATGCCGAGCGGCGGTCGCGCAACGCCTCTGGGCAGAAAGCTGGAAAGGCCAATGAGGAATCTGGTCTACAACGGGCGGTGACGCCATGATGAAGCGGATACAGGATGTGCTGAGACTTTCGGGCGAATGGATTGCACCAATCGCCGCAGTGTCTATGGTCTTTGTGATGCTGGTACCGCTGCCCAGCTTTGTGCTCGATCTACTACTCACAATTAGTATCACTGCATCCATACTGGTGCTGCTGACGGCTATACAGATTCTGCGACCGGTACAGTTCTCAGTCTTTCCCAGTCTGCTGCTGCTGCTTACATTGCTGAGACTTTCGCTTGACCTGGCAAGTACACGACGCATCCTGCTGCACGGTAATGAGGGCACAGCGGCAGCAGGCAAGGTAATCGAGGCGTTCGGCCAGTTTGTAGTGGGCGGAAATTACATTGTTGGATTCGTACTCTTTCTGGCACTGATTGCAATTCAGTTTCTGGTTATCAGTCATGGTGCAGTACGCACGGCGGAGGTCACCGCACGCTTCAATCTGGATGCGATGCCGGGCAAGCAGATGGCGATTGATGCTGATCTGAACGCAGGCCTCATCAGCGAACAACAGGCGCGGGCGCGGCGAGAGCGTGTTGCACGCGAAGCGGAGTTCTGCGGTGCGATGGATGGTGCAGCTCGCTTTAGCCAGAGAGATTCACTCGCCACGATATTGATTATGGCGATCAATATCATCGCCGGATTCCTGATCGGCGTGTTTCAGCAGGGCATGCCCTTTACGGATGCGCTGAAGACGTACACCATTCTGACGGTTGGCGACGGACTCGTGACAATTCTGCCATCTCTGCTGGTATCGGTTGCGGGCGGCATCGTAGTCACACGCGCAGCATCGAAGGAATCGCTGGGAATCAATGTTCGCAATCAATTGTTCAATAGTCCGCGGCTCTTGTGGATCGCCGGTGGAGTGTTGGCAGCTCTTGCACTGATTCCCGGGCTACCGAAGATTTCGTTCCTTAGCCTCGCCGGCGTGCTGATGTTCACAGCGTGGAAGATGAAGCCGCGTATT
>JARLFX010000240.1 GCA_031296355.1 Acidobacteriaceae bacterium | reverse complement strand
GGCTTCGCGCCGCGAGCGTCTTATTGCCGTTGTGTTCGTGCACGGCCGCCACAGCCAACTTGATTTTGTAGTCGCGAATCTGCCGCTCGAAGGAGCCTGCCGGCTCGTACTCGTCGATGCTGATGACCCCTTCGTCCTGTATGTGTTGCGGCAAGTCCTCCGCCCTGATGCTGGCGTCGTGCGCAACGATGATGGCGCGCTGAATCACATTCTCCAACTCCCGCACGTTTCCAGGCCAGGAGTATCCCTCCAGCATGGCCAATGCCTCCGGCTCAATACAGGTCATCGGCTTCTGATACAACTCGGCGTAATGCCGCAGAAAATGTGTTGCAATCTCCGGCAGATCCTCGCGATGTTCGTGGAGAGCCGGTGCATGGATACGCATGACGTTGATGCGGTAGTAAAGATCCTCTCGAAACGTGCCCTGAGCCACCATTTCCCCCAGATTCCGATGGGTGGCAAAGATCAGACGGGCTTGTAGTGGAAGCAGACGCGTACTGCCCAGACGGCTGAATTCGCGTTCTTGCAGAACACGCAGCAGCTTGACCTGTGTCGACAGGCTAAGGTCTCCAATTTCATCAAGAAACAGAGTTCCATCGGCTGCTTGTTCGAGGAACCCGACTCTGGAACCGACCGTGCCGGTGAAGGCTCCTTTTTCGTGGCCAAATAGTTCAGCCTCTATCAGCGTGTCAGGGATGGCACCGCAGGAGACAGCGATGAATGGGTGGCCAACGCGTTTGCCCAGATGATGGATGGCGTTGGCTATCAGTTCTTTGCCAGTACCGCTTTCGCCGGTGACCAACACGGACGCGTTGATGTCTGCGACGCGATGAATGAGATCGTAGACCTGCTGCATCTGCGCGCTGGACCCCGTCATTCGATCACAGCAACTGACTGCCTCCAGACGCTGTTGCACCGTTCGGAGTTCCCGCCTAAGCGAGGAACTCTCATGCGCTCGGAGCAGCATCACCTTCAGATCGCGAATGCAGGGGGGCCTGCGAAGATAGCCGTACGCGCCCAGTCTAACCAGTTCGTCTGCGGTCGAACGCAGATTGTCATCTGCCAGAATCACTATTACCGGAGAATCCTGGGCTGCAACGATGAGCCGACAGGATTCCACTAGCTGTTCGAGAGGCTTTTGTTTGGCGTCGAGGTCCAAAACGGCGACATCGCAACCCCTGGAATCGAGCATCCGGTTGATGCCGGCCTCGTCTGGAGACAAAAGAACCTCAAACTCTTTTCCTAAAGCGGATGAAAGAACAGGTTGCAGTGAGCGATCTTCTGAGTATAGGCCGATTCGAATCGTCAATTGGTCCCCACTAATGCTTCCGAGGTAAACCGCCCAACTATGCTCAGGCGGAGATCAATTTTACCTAAAGCTCAACACCGCTTCGCTGGCAAGGTGAAAAGCGGTGTTCGGCATAGATACGAGCAGGGGCCGATGCAGCCTGTGGCCCGGTGGAAAGTGGAACAAGGGTAGATCAAACTTGCAACGTCGAACGAACTGCTCATAACTTACTCTTCATTTTGCTTTCCTGCGTCGTATTTTTCTCGGACAGGTTACAGGTTGGTTAAGCGTCTAAGGCGGAAGGAGCACGCTCCTTTGCAAAACTTAATGCAGACTCCGGAAAAGATAGAACCACTCACTGTATGGATCACAATATAGCAATCTGGCCACCACAAGTAAATTATCTATAAGTTACCTATATTCAGCGGATTGTGTCTATAGTTTGCAGCCCAAAATGAAATAATTTGCATTGCGAGTGGTAATTGGTTTCTTGGGGGAAATGGCTTCGCTAGAGTGCCTGAACCCAATGGCATCTCTGCCCCCGGCTTCCCGCCAGCGGGCCGTAGCCCATGTAGCGGGGTGTATATCCTCCGCTTCACTCCCGAATCCGCGCTGTAAACAGCCGTGAACACCAGCCCAAAAGCAAATGGAATAACCTCTTTGAATCATTGATTTATGGGAGTTTCCCATTTGGATAGAGAATTGCAATCCCTTCAGTGGATACCTGTTTCAGCTATTGCGATTGAAACCCTTGTCTCTTTCGTTTCTCGCTAAACTCTGGAGTCCGCATGTTGTGAGGCAACCCATATGTCCGGCTCCTTCAAATCGCTTGAGAATACGCAAACCTCGGAGAGTTGGCCGTCCATGAATTCGACCACACCCAAGCCCCCTGACGAACTCGGCAGCAACCTATTATCGGTGGCGCTAATCGGACCCAGCGAAGTGAGCAGAAAGTCCATCGTCTCCGCTCTCGCATCCCTGCATGGCAGCATGACTCGTGAGTTCCCTTCCTATCCTGAGATGGATGATGTATCGCGCTTGTTGGAGGCGGAGTACGACGTCATTATTGTTGAGTTGGACAGTAACCCGGAATATTCACTGAAGTTGGTGGAAAACATCTGCAGCAGTAGCTCCGTTACGGTGATGGTTTATTCGGAACAGATGTTTCCGGAGATTCTGGTTCGCTGTATGAGGGCGGGCGCTCGGGAGTTTCTTACTCAGCCCATCACCGCCACTACGATCGCTGAAGCGATGGCTCGTGCATCCGTTCGGCGGTCAGCGGGTCGCCCCATCAAGAGGCCCACCGGGAAGTTGCTGGTATTTGTCGGAGCCAAAGGCGGTTCCGGAGTTACGACGATCGCCAGCAATTTTGCGGTGTCTCTGGCCCAGGAGTCTGGCCGTAGCGCAGTCCTGATTGATCTCAATCTCCCACTTGGAAATGCGGCTCTTGATCTGGGATTGACGCCTCAGTACTCGACAGCAACCGCGCTGATGAATTTCAGTCGCCTTGATTCCAACTATCTGTCCACACTGCTGGTTAAACATAGATCAGGGTTGTCTGTGCTTGCGGCACCGGATAAGTACGCGACGGTGCAGCCCACGGATGAAGCCGTAGAAAAGCTTCTGTCCGTCACCCGACAAGACTTTGACTACGTAATCGTTGATGCAGGATCAAGATTTGATGCGATAAGTAAGTCCCTCTTCGAGCCAGGATCCACGGTGTATCTGGTCTTGCAGGTCGGTATTTCCGAACTCCGCAATGCAAATCGCCTCATCTCAGAGTTTTTCAAGCCGGGGAACGTCAAGCTCGAAATTGTTCTCAATCGGTATATGTCTCGCGCTCTTAGTCTTGATGAGGCGAGCATCGCGGAGGCGTTGACCGTTCCTCCAGTCTGGAGGATTCCAGGAGATTATCCCGCCGCGCAGACTGCCCAGAACACCGCAACTCCGCTCGTGCTGGAAGATTCGCCGATTTCAAGAGTAATCCGGCAGATGACCAAGGCAGCATGCGGTTCCGTCGATACTCCGGAAAAGAAGAAGGGGTTCACTCTATTCAAGTAGTGGGCAAGAACCCAATTTACAGGGATGGTAAAACATGGAGCAACCAGATCTCGAGACGCTAAAAACGGAGTTACATCGGATCCTGATCTCCAAGCTGGATCTGGAGAAGTTGTCGCGCGTCAACTCCATTCAGGCAAAGCAGGCGGTGGCCGAGATGATCAATGAGATCATCGTAAGCCAAAAAGTGCCTTTGAGCTTCGAGCAACAGGAGAAGGTACAGGATGATCTGCTGGATGAAGTGTTCGGTCTCGGCCCGCTTGAGCCACTGCTCAACGATCCGACAATCTCGGACATTCTGGTGAACGATAAGGATCACGTATTCGTTGAACGCAAGGGGATACTTCACCGGGTCAATGTATCCTTCCGGGACGACCGCCATCTGCTACAGATTATCGACCGCATCGTTTCGCGCGTGGGTCGCCGAGTCGACGAATCCACGCCCATGGTGGATGCGCGTCTGCCGGACGGCTCCCGTGTAAATGCCATCATCCCGCCGCTAGCGCTCGACGGGCCGGCATTGTCGATCCGCCGCTTCGGGACGGGTCCGCTGGCCCCGGATCAACTGGTCGAACTAAAAAGCATCTCGCCGGAGATGATGGAAACTCTGGCCGCAGCCGTGCGCGCCCGCATCAGCATTCTAATCTCAGGGGGAACCGGCGCCGGAAAGACAACGATGCTGAATATCCTCTCGCAGTTCATTCCCAAGAGCGAGCGGATGGTGACGATCGAAGATGCCGCCGAACTGCAACTCTCGATGGAGAACATCGTGCGCTGCGAAACCCGCCCGCCGAATATCGAAGGGCAGGGGGCAATTCGCCAGCGTCAACTTCTCATCAACAGCCTTCGGATGCGCCCAGACCGCATTATCATCGGCGAGGTACGTGGAGAAGAAGCGTTTGACATGCTTCAGGCGATGAACACTGGACATGAGGGGTCGATGACTACGATTCACGCGAACTCTCCGCGAGACGCTCTGAGCAGGCTCGAATCGATGGTTGCGATGTGCAACCTGAATCTTCCGGAAAAGACTGTGCGTCAGCAAATTGCGTCGGCTATTGCCATCGTCGTTCAAGTCTCCAGATTGAGCGACGGGAGCCGCAAAGTGGTGAACGTCTCCGAGATTACAGGAATGGACGAGGATGTGGTCAGTATGCAGGAGATATTCAAGTTCACCAAAAAAGGTGTAGGACCCGACGGCAAGGTAGTCGGCGTTTTCGAGCCGACCCAAATTCGTCCGAAGTTCCTCGAACGGTTGCGGATCTCTGGTATTGTTTTGCCCCATGACTTGTTCGAGCGAAGTATGGACGTGAACTAAGAGGTTCAGAGGTAGGCGATATGGCATTACTTATGGTTCTAGTGTTTTTGGGCGTATTCGTAGTGCTGGCTCTGCTGATGTTTGCGAGCGGAGAAGGCGCTTCTCAGCGGGCGAAGCAGGCCCTTGCACGTTTGAGGTTGGCGCTTGTTGAGAATACGCCAACTTTGCGGAACGTGATGGTTGATATTCGCAAGAAAGAACTCCTGAGTGCGGTTCCCCTGCTTAATCGCTTGCTGCTGAAACTGGAATTGGCGCCGCGCTTGCGCATCCTGCTGTATCAGGCCAATCTGAAGTGGACGGCCGGGGCTCTGATTCTGATGTCGGTCACCGCCTTCGCGGTCTGTGGAGATCTGGTTTATCAGCGGACCGGGGCTGTCGTCGTTTGCTTGGTGATAGGGGCTATTGCAGGTGCCATCCCTATTTTTTTCGTACTCCATAAGCGCACTGATCGATTCAATCAGTTTAACCAAGATCTGCCTGAGGCTTTGGATTTGATGGTGAGCGCACTGCGCGCAGGTCATAGTCTCGTCGCCGCGCTGCGTCTTGTGGCGAACGAATCGCCTGATCCCGTCGGCGGCGAATTCCGTATTTGCTTCGATGAACAGAACTACGGGCTTGATCTAAGAATGGCAATGGAGAATCTGGTGGCCCGTGTTCCGTTGCAGGATCTCAGAATTGTTGCTGCAGCCATACTGATTCAGAAGGAAAGTGGCGGAAACCTCGCCGAGGTACTGGATGAGGCTTCAAATCTGATCCGCGAGCGATTCAAGTTGAAGCGGGAGGTCATGGTTTACACCGCGCAAGGGCGACTCACGGGGTGGATTCTCTCGATCCTGCCAGTGGTTCTTGGCTTTCTACTGTACCTGATCAACCCAGACATGATGAGTGTTTTGTGGAAGCGTGAAGCTGGTCTTCACCTCTTATATGCAGCCGGTGCCATGACGGCAGTGGGTGCTTTGATCATTCGGAAGATTGTCAATATGGAAGTGTAAAGGTGAGTTATGGGACTCGCAGCTATTAGTTTCGCAGCCGTTTTCTTTCTGGTATTAAGCGTTGGCCTGCTGCTGTTTTATCGTCAGGCGATGCTCCAGCGCCTCTCGGAGGCGGTGAACCCGCGTACGAAGAAGCCAGCCCTGATTAGCAGTATTCAGCAGGCAGGCTCCTTCCTGAGCGGCTTTGTGGAGCAATTGAATCGCGTACTACCCAGAAGCCAAAATGAAGTCTCGCTTGTAAAGACGCGTCTGGTTCGCGCCGGCTACAGGAGTGACTCTGCCGTGAAGATCTTCTATGGCGCAAAGATTTTGGTGCCTTTGCTGTTTTGTATTCTGGCTATTGTTTCGGGTTTTTCAAGTTATACCCCTTTGTTTGCCTACACGCTGTCCTTGGGGCTAGGGTTTATTGCGCCAAATTTCTGGCTTAAAAGACAGATTGCCAAGCGGCAAAAAGACATCCGGTTCGGGCTGCCAGATGCCTTGGATTTCATGGTTATCTGCATCGAATCCGGGCTGAGTATGGATCAGGCGACGGCTCGAACTGCTGAAGAGTTGCGCATGGCTCGACCGGCCATTAGCGACGAATTGGACTTGGTGGTCTTGGATCATCGTTCAGGAAGACTTCACTCGGATGCCTGGAAACAGTTTGGAGATCGCACAGACGTGGATTCGGTTCGTGTTCTGGCTACGATCCTCGTACAGGCAGAGCAACTCGGGACAAGCGTGGCAAAAACATTGCGGGTTCAATCCGTTACCATGAGGACCAAACGCCGCCAGCATGTGGAAGAACAAGCGGCGAAGACTAGTGTCAAGCTGGTTTTCCCTCTTGTCCTATTCATCTTCCCCTCGATCTTCGTAGTGCTTCTGGGACCCTTGGCGATTATCATGGAGGACTTTTCTGGCACTTTATTTTCCCACTAGAGAGAAAAGGGATTCCACGTGGACAAGATTACGATTATTTGGATTGTTGCCGGTGCCTGTTTGTGGTCGTGTCGCTATTGCTCATCCAATGTCGTCGCACCAAGGTTTAGGAACAAGGCGTAACTGTTGGAAGGAGCAGAGCGTGGTGAAAGCCGTTTTGCACAAAAAGCAGTGTTTGGATGGTTGCTGAAGATGGCCATTGAATCAGTGAAAGGCATCGCTTGATCGACCAAACTTTAGAGGTTGTTGGATCTCGACGGGACATCGAACCCACCCAGAGGATTGGGGGAGATATGAAACGACGGAAGTACTGCGTATACAACCAAACACGTGAATGCTTCCTCAGCTTAGGTGCCACCGCAGCGGATTCCACCTTAGCGCGCCTTAGAGGGTTGATCGGAAAATTCAGTCTCAAGTCCGATGAGAGCCTATGGCTTGTGCCATCTAGCGAAGTTCATCCGTCGGGCGTATTTGTGCCACACGATCTGATCTATCTGGATGAGAACCATCGGGTAATTCATCTCGTGGAACATTTTTCTGGATTTTGGGTCGCGCCCTTGAGAGTCCTATCAGAAAGTGTTTTGGAACTTGGTGCCCACACAATTTATTCGTCGCAGACTCAAGTGGGAGATCAACTCCTGATCTGCGCTGCCGAGGAGATGGACCGATACCTGAACCGCTCCGCTTCTCGAACAAGCGGAGTTGCTGACCTGATTGCTGGGAGGGGGTAATATGACGCCAACGAAAAGCTGGTTTGAGCGTTTATGGTCGGAAGAACGTCGGCAGGCCGAGCGGCGCGCCTCACTCCCGTTGCTGGCGTACTACTGGGATGGAGCGGAGCCGAAATCACATCCGGTGCGAAACATCAGTCCTGAGGGGATGTATCTTCTGACGGACCAGAGATGGTACCCGAATACGCTGCTATCGATGACGCTGACGAGAACGGACAAGACAGAGGCGGATCCCTATCGAGCGATTAGGCTGACAGCGCGGGTGGTACGATCCGGCTCAGACGGTGTTGGGATGGCATTTCTTTTGCCTGACTCACGACAATCAGAAAATCCGACAGGCTACTTCCCGCTCGAGGCTGACGCAGATACTGTGACGGAGTTTATTGGAAATCTCCTGACAAATACCAACCTCGGGGTTGCCAAGCTCATTTCACTGACCCTGTTGGTTCTTGGCAAAATCTTCAAGGCGATCCAGTTAGAAGATTCAATACTCAGCCCCAGACAATTCTGAAAGTCAATCGTCTCTATGAGATGATCCCATTTATATCGGACCGCACACTGACTATGACCAGGCCCTCGCAGATGGTGATTGCGTACTGAGTGACCTTGCCCCCGCAAAACGTATCCCTTAGCAAACTGTTCTAATGCGAAAGGGTAGCGAAGATGACGAAGGCAACGCGGGGACGTTACACGCTTGAGTTCAAGCAAGAGGCGGTTCGGCTTGTAGAGTCGGGCCAGAG
>JARLFX010000239.1 GCA_031296355.1 Acidobacteriaceae bacterium | reverse complement strand
AGAAACGCATCCACTGCGGTGTTTGTTAGACTGTAGCTTCTCCCGTGTTTTCAACCCGGGCTTAATCCAACATCAATCACCAACTACCCGAAGGAGCCTGGCGTGTCTGAGACGAGCGGAGTTGCAAAACCATCCGCTAAGCGCAAACCGGTCACATATTCTGACGCTGGCGTGAACATCAGCGCAGGGGACAGGACCAAACAGCGCATCAAGTACCTGGCGAAGAAGACGTTCAACAAGCAGGTGTTGAGCGACATTGGCGGATTCGGCGGCCTGTTTGGGCTGGATCTACAAAAGTATCCTGACCCGGTGCTGGTCTCCAGCGCAGACGGCGTGGGTACAAAGCTGAAGGTGGCGTTCGAGCTCGGCATCCACCACACGGTGGGCGCGGACCTGGTGAACCATTGTGTGAACGACATCGCCGTGCAGGGCGCGGTGCCGCTGTTCTTTCTGGATTATCTGGCGACAGGTAAGCTGGAAGGCTCGGTGGTGGAGAAGGTTGTGACCGGACTTTCAGAGGCGTGCCGCGCGAACGGCTGCGCGCTGATTGGCGGCGAGACGGCGCAGATGCCGGGGTTCTATGCCGAGGGTGAGTACGATCTGGCAGGATTTATCGTGGGCGTGGTGAGCCGCGAGAAGCTGATTACCGGTGCAACCATTGAGCCGGGCGATCTGCTGGTGGGGCTGCCATCAACGGGGCTGCATACGAATGGATATTCGCTGGCGCGCAAGCTGTTCTTCGAAGTGGCGAAGTATGGGCCGGATCATTATGTGAACGAGATCAAGGACAAGGCGGGCGCGGCGCTGATGAAGACGCACCGCAGCTATCTCGCCATCATCAAGAAGCTGACGGCAGAGGGCATTGTTAAGGGCATGGCACACATCACCGGCGGCGGCATCACGGAGAATCTGCCGCGTATTCTGTCGAAGGGTTGCGGTGCGCTGGTGGAGACTGCATCGTGGCAGGTGCCACCGCTGTTTGAACATCTGCAGCAGCTTGGCAATGTGGAGCGCGATGAGATGTACCGCACGTTCAACATGGGCATCGGTATGATCCTGGTACTGCCGGCGGAGCGCTACAAACGCGCGAAGGCGATGCTGGATCGCGCGGGTGAGAAGCACCATCTGATCGGTCGCATTGTGAAGGGCGAGCGCAAAGTGAACTACGCCTGACGCCGCGGCGTGATGAAACTTCGCGAGCGGTATACGCATCCAACAGGTAGACCGAGGGAAATAGCTTCATGAAACGTCTTGGGATTCTGCTGTCTGGCCGTGGCTCAAATTTTGTGGCCATTGCCGAAGCGATCAAGAGTCATCGTCTGCTTGGCGCTGAAATTTGCATCGTACTGAGCAATGTGGCTGATGCGCCCGGTGTGCGAGCGGCGCAGAAGATGGGTTTGAAGACTGCGGTGGTTGAATCCCGTGGGCGTTCGCGCGATGAACACGACATGGAAGTGATTGCGCGGCTGCATCAGCACAAGGCTGACCTGGTGATCCTGGCCGGGTACATGCGGATTTTGTCGCCGCGGTTCATCGCAGAGTTTCCTGAGCGCATTCTGAATATCCACCCTTCGCTGCTGCCGGATTTCCCCGGCATGCATGCGCATCACGATGCACTGGCCGCAGGTGTGAAGGAGAGCGGCTGCACGGTGCATTTCGTAAATGAGCGGGTAGATGACGGCGCGATCATCTTGCAGCGCAGCGTGCCGGTGCTGCCGGGCGATACGGAAGAGACGCTGGCCGCGCGCGTGCTGGAGCAGGAGCACGGCGCGTATCCAGAGGCGATTGCGCGGGTGCTGAGCGCGCAGTATGAATGCCGCGCCGGCTTCTATGTGAAGCGCGAAGGCTCTGATGATAATGCGCGGATTCCCCGGGACCTGCGGAGCTAGGCGCGCTTCTAGCGCTGCGTTTGCTGTGTATGCGTGGATGGGAATGCCCGGAGCTTTCCGGCGAGGAACTTTCAGGCGGCATGGGGTACGCAGGCACCCTCGAGATTCTTCGCCTTCGGCTCAGAATGACACTTCTGAAGTTTGTGGTGAGGGTGGCGATTGGCGCTGGTATGAGTGAGAAGCAGGTCCCTCGGCTTCGCTCGGGATGACAAGCAAAAACAAAGGCGAGAAGCAGATTCTTCGCTGCGCTCAGAATGACAGTGGTTGGGGATATGTCCAGAGTTAGTGGTTGGTAGATAACCAGAGTTATTTAGACTTCCTGTCCCTTCGCTTCACCCAGCGTCACATTTACATCCATACGCTTGCGGCCACGGTAGATGGTCACCTTGACGGTGTCTCCGGAGTGGTGCGAGTTCATTGCGTTGGAGACATCCTGCGCCGAGATGATCTGGCGGCCGTCGATGGCGATGATGAGATCGCCGCCGAGGTTGACGGGGGTGTTGCCCATGTAGGCGCGCTGGTTGCCGCCGTGCAGGCCTGCGCGTTCGGCGGCTCCGCCGGGCAGGGTACGCTGGATGAGGACGCCATAGTCTGACGGAAGGCCGAGCTGGTCCGCGAGGTCGGGGCCGATGGGCAGGGTCACGATGTCCAGGGTGGGTCGGCGGACGCGGCCATATTTGGCGAAGTCGTCGAGAACGGCTTTGGCGGTGTTGATGGGGATGGCGAAGCCGACGCCGGAGCTTTGTTCCGCGCCGTTGGAGGCGATGAGCGTGGTGACGCCGATGACATCGCCGCGCGAGTTCAGCAGCGGGCCGCCGGAGTTGCCGGGATTGATGGCGGCGTCGGTCTGGATGGCGTTGTCGATGGGCGAGCCTTCAGCGCCGTTGATGGAACGGATGGAGCTGATAATGCCGCGCGTCATGGTGCCGCTCAGGCCGAAGGGATTGCCAATGGCGTAGACCTTCTGGCCGACGATCAGGCCGGAGGAATCAGCCAGCGTGGCGGGGACCAGATTGGGTGCGTTGATGAGCAGGAGGGCGAGATCGTGGGTCTTATCCACGCCAACCACCTGTGCTTTGTACTTGTGCTGGTCGCTCAGGGTGACTTCAACGCGCTGGGCGTTGTTGATCACGTGATTGTTGGTGAGGATGTGGCCCTGCTTGTCGATGATGAAGCCGGAGCCCTGGCCCTGCTGCGGCACCGGGCCGTAGAAGAAGTTGAATGCGACCGCGGTGGAGGTGATGTTTACGACCGATGGGAGCGCTTTCTTGTAGACGGCGATGTTGTTCTGCTCTTCGGAGTCGAAGGCGGGCTGGGCGTTGGCCTGGGTCAGCTCAAAGGTGCCAAGGGGGCCGTGGAGAATGGACTTGTTCTCAGGTGTAAGGCGCTGCAGCCACGCGGCCAGCGCGCCGGAGGGTGCGGCGTGGGTCGTGATGAAGTAAAAACCGCCGACGAGTACGAGAACGAGGACAATACGGCGAAATCGCATCAGGAGAACAACCTCAACAAGGAAGAACGGGCGCCTGGGAACAGGGCATATCCATTAAGACGATTGTAGCGGCGCAAGGGTTATCGCGTCTTGTTGCTGTCAGGCGATGGGTGCGTGGCGCGCCAGTGCGGCCACGGAGCTGCGCAGGGCGGCGTGAACGCGCCGAATGGAGAGGGTGAGTGTCTCGATGTCGCCATTATTTTCAATCACGTAGTCGCTGAGGGGGGATTTCACTTCATCAGGGATCTGGGCGGCGAGGCGGCGGCGGGCATCGTCCTGCAGTTGATTGCGTTCGGCGGGGGTGAGGGTGCGGCCTGCGGCGATGCGGCTGACGTAGCGGTGAATTTTGATGTCGTCGCGCGCGGTAATCAGCACCATGCGGTCAAAGCGCGTCTGCCAGCAGGTGGTAGAGATGGCGGCGGCGATCTCGCGGTCTTCTGCATCGCCATGCGGTTCTGGGATGGGGCCGCCGCCGTACTTTGTTTCGAAGAGCAGGGCGGATTCGACCATGGCGATGGCATTGGGGTCTTGCGCGCCGATGTCATCGACCCACTTTGCCTGGGCTGCGATAACGGCGGGGTGCACGATGCCGTTCAGCTCTTCCACGCGGCCATCGGTAAATGCGATGCGTGCGAGAGCGGTGCGATCAAGCTGGCGCAGGCCCTGCGCATCTGCGGGAAGCAGGACTTCAGGGCCGAAGTGACGGACGATCTCGTCATAGACGACCTGGCCGGGCTGCATGAGCTCACGCCCGACGGCGTCTGAGTCAGAGATGTGCACGCCGAGAGAGCGAAAGATGTCTCCAGCGGTGCTCTTGCCGCTGCCCAACCCGCCGGTGAGTCCAACGCGCAGCATCTCGCTACCTCGCCCCGCGGCGTGCGCGGGCAGCGTGAACTGTGTTGACCATGAGCATGGCGATGGTGAGCGCGCCCACGCCGCCGGGTACGGGCGTGTAGGCACTGCTGAGGGCGAAGGCGGCGGGGTCGATATCTCCGACGATGGTGTAGCCGCGCTTGGCGAAGCTTGCTTCGCGGAGAACGTCACCGGTGAAGAAGCGGTCAAAGTCAGCACGGTCGCTGATGCGGTTGATGCCAACGTCGATCAGGACGGCGCCGGGCTTCACCATTTCGGGCGTGATGTAGCCGGGAATGCCGATGGCGGCGACGAGAATATCTGCGTTGCGAGTGAAGCTGGCGAGATCGCGGGTGCGGCTGTGGCAGATGGTGACGGTGGCATTCTCTGTGAGCAGGAGCATGGCGGCTGGTTTGCCGGCGAGATCGCTGCGGCCCACGACAACGGCGTTCTGCCCTGCCATGGGAATCTTCATGCGCTTCAACATCTCAATGATGCCGGCGGGAGTACAGGGCGCAAGTGCAGGGCGTCCTGATTGCAGCAGTCCAGCGTTCATGGGATGCAGGCCGTCGACGTCTTTCGCGGGATCGACGGCATCGAGCACACGCTTTGCGTCGACGTGCTTCGGCAATGGAAGCTGGATGAGGATGCCGTCAATATC
The DNA here is from genome assembly GCA_031296355.1 of Acidobacteriaceae bacterium. The sequence continues at coordinate 16,159 of JARLFX010000239.1, read as the reverse complement.
GTCGCGTGCGTTGAGGCCGGCGACGATGGCGAGCAGTTCTTCGGTGGTTACGTCCTCTGGCGGGGTGAGCAGGTCGCTGGCGATGCCGAGCTCGCTGCATGCCTTTACTTTGCTGCGAACGTAGATCTGCGATGCGGGTACTGCGCCGACGAGAACGACGGCCAGGCCGGGGTGCAGTCCGGATTTGCTGAGGGTAGCAACATCCGTGGCGACTTCTGCTTTGATTGCGGCGGCGATGGCGACACCATCCAGCAAGAGTGGACCAGGCGTGTGTGACATGTTCATGGCACGAATCTCCGTCTCCCATGGTAATGGATGGAGGATGATGGCATGAAAAGCAGAAGGGGGAAGAATGCATCGCTTTCCGAAAAAATGCGTCTAATCTTATATGCGGTTTGCTCGCATGATTTGAGGTTAGGAGGAGCGGATGATACGGGTAGAAAAATTTTCGACAACAGATTTATCCGCTCTACGCAGCGATTTGCTGCAGTCTGGGCTGGATTCGTGGCAGGCGGCGGACCTGCTGAGCACTTTTCTGGCGGGGCGTGGCTATGGGGTTTCCAGCCATGATGCGCGACATGCGGCATCGCGGCTGGAACAGGCTGGATGTCCGCTGGGACATATGCAGCAGGAGCTGGAAAAGCTGGCTCTGGTGATGTAACAGAGATTCGAAGCAAGAAAAATGCTGGCCCATGGGCCGGCATTTTTCTGCGCTGTGGAGCTTATTCGTACTTCAGGGTCTCTACGGGATTCAGGTGCGCGGCGCGGTTGGCGGGCAGCGTACCGAATCCGACGCCTACCAGCACGGAGGTTGCGAGTGCGATCACGATGGACCAGATGGAGATGGGAATCTTAAAGGGCGTGAGAATGTCCACGGTGAAAGGGACTGCCAGGCCGAGGAGCGTGCCTACGATTCCGCCGCTGAGCGAGATGAAGACCGCTTCGACAAGGAATTGGAGGCGGATCTCTTTCGAGGTTGCGCCGAGCGCTTTGCGGATGCCGATCTCGCGCAGACGCGCCTGCACCGTGGCGAGCATGCTGTTCATGATGCCGACGCCGGAGACGATCAGGGTGATGGCGGCAGCCAGGGTGAGCATGATGGTGAGCATGTTTGCGATCTTGCCCATCACGGTGAGCACCTGGGTCAGGTTGAACGCCTTGTAAACCGAGGTGGGGCGATGGCGAGACTGGATGACGCGGTCAATCTCCGCCGAGGCTGGAATAACCATGCTGGCATCGGCCATGGAGAAGAAGATCTGCTTCACGGTATCCGTACCGGTGAAGTAGCGCGCTACCGGATAGGGAATCAGGATGGTCTGCTCTTCAATTTCGGATTGGCCGAAGGTATCCACGCTCTCTTTGAAGACGCCGATGATGACGAAGGGAATTCCGCTCAGGCTGAAGGTGTTGCCCACGGCTGAATCATCGTTGCCGTAGAGCGCCTTGGCAAAGGGCTCGTTCACCACTGCGACTTTGGCGTGGGTGACGGTGTCCTGATCGTCAAAGAAGCGGCCACCGAGCAGGACGAGATTGCGAACATCCTTATATTGCGGAGAGACGCCGAGGACGAGGGCTTCCTTCTGGATGCCGTTGCCCATGTTCACGTGGTCGCGAATCTCAAGCATGGGTGAGGAAGCAACGATGCCGGGAACCTGGGCGTTGACGGCCGTCATATCTTCGTTGGTCAGGTAATCGGGGGTAGAGGTATTGTTGGGGCCGGCTACGGTGCCGCCCTGGTACATCACTTCCACCATGTTTGGCCCGATGCTCTGGATCATATTTAGCGCATACTGCTTGCCGGTCAGGCCAATGGTGACGACCAGGATGATGGAGGCGGAGCCGATGACCATGCCCAGCATGGTGAGCAGAAAGCGGACTTTGCTGGCCTTGAAGCTATCAATGGCGAGTTGCACAATCTCACTGAAGAGCATGGTGCTGCGCGCACTGGCCAGGGTATTTTCGAAACTGCGCGGATTTTGGCCAGCGGGTGCCATAAAGCCTTTCGATTCGCCAGAATAGGCTGACGATTCAATTCTCTGTCATTGGCTGCTCAAGGGCAAGGTAAAGTGCCATGGACTGTACTCTGGCGAACACATGGATTATGCCGCCAGCGTCTATTCACGAAATATTTGAATTGACATTCATTCCAGCCAATTTTAGGGTGAATCTACTGTCCTACTGTTTCTGGAGGCCCTTCCCCATGGTCCTGGCACCTCTCCGTCTGTTTTGCGCAGCGGCTCTCAGCGTGAGCCTTGTTCTGACTGGATGCTCTACGAGCTCTAACTTGAGTGGTTCGGCTGCGCCTGTTTCGAGTTCACAGGCGATCAAACACGTCGTTGTCATCTTCGACGAGAACGAATCATTCGATCATTATTTCGGGACGTATCCGAATGCTCTGAATCCCTCAGGGGAAACGCCATTCACCGCCGCGCCGGGCACCCCTGTGCCCATGGGGCTGACCAATGCGCTGCTGACGGCGAATCCAAATTCGACGAACGCACAGAATGGCGCGGGCAAAACAAATCCCTTTCGGCTGGATTACACGCAGGCATTTGCCAACACGCAGAGCCATAGTTATGCGCCGGAGCAGATTGCGTTTGACAACGGCAAGATGGACCTCTTCCCGTACTCCGTGGGAGCCGCTGACAGTCCGGCGCAGGCAGGCAGTAATGCGAACGCCGCTGTGGTGCAGAGCACTGGCCTGACCATGGGATACTTCGATGGCAACACGGTAACCGCCCTGTGGAACTATGCGCAGCACTATTCATTGAGCGATCACTACTTCGGAACAACGTTCGGCGGATCTACCCTGGGTGCGATTAATTTGATCTCCGGCCAGACGAACGGCGTGGTGAACGATATTGGTTCTGCGGCAGACGTAATTGGCGATGGATATGGCGGCTATACGCTGACGGATGATTCTGATCCGACGGGCGATGTGTGCTCCAGCGCGAGCGCCAGTGTGCATATGACGGGCAAGAACGTGGGCGATTTGCTGACCGCAGCGGGCGTGAGCTGGGGATGGTTCCAGGGCGGATTCGATCTGACCCATATCAACCCGAATGGAAGCACTGGCTGTAAGCGGAAGACGCTCTCTGCCGTGACGCAGCTGACCGAAGATGATTATGTGCCGCGGCACGAACCCTTCCAGTTCTATGCCAGCACTGCGAACCTGAATCACACGCGGCCAACGTCTGTGGCGAGCATCGGCAAGAACTCCGACGCAGCCAATCACCAGTACGACAGCAATGACTTTCTGAGCGCGCTGGCTGCAGGCAATATGCCTGCTGTCAGCTTCCTGAAGGCAACGCAGACGCAGGATTCGCACGCGAGCACGTCTGACCCGATTGACGAGCAGCAGTGGCTGGTGACGATGATCAATGCAATTGAGTCGTCGCCTTTCTGGCAGGACACCGCCATCATTGTGGCGTACGACGATTCGGACGGCTGGTATGACCACATGACGAACGTGGTGAACGGCTCTGCTACCGCGCAGGACGGCTTCACCAGCACGGGCGTTTGCTCTAACGGATCCGCGACATCGGCGAATGCGCTGCCCGGCGTGCTGCCCACTACGCTGCATGCGCAGGGACGCTGTGGATACGGGCCACGCCTACCGCTGCTGGTCATCTCACCCTGGGCGAACAAGAACTATATCGATTCCACCACCGTGGACCAGACGTCAATTACGCGGTTTATTGAAGACACATTCCTTAATGGTCAGCGCATCGGCGGCGGGTCCTATGACAGCATTGCCGGCTCGCTCAACAACCTGTTTAACTTCTCAAGTAGTGTGGCACCCAACCCGAATGTCGTGATTCTGAATCCGAATACGGGCGTGGTGACAAGCGGCAACTAGACGCCGCGGAGTACAGCCTTGCCTTATACACGCCGCAGCTTTCTGCATCTGCTAACCGCTGCCGGCGTTGCGTCCGCATATGCACAGCCCTTTGCGCAGATGCAGATGCCAATGCCGGCACCACCGCCGCGTGAGCTGGATATCTTCAATCTACCGCCGTTTCTGGATGCACTGCCGCTACCGCAAATCATCCAGGCGCGCGCCGGCCAGCGCATCCAGGTTGCCATGCGCGAGATCCATGCGCCTTTGCATCGCAATCTGCCGCCAGCGCGGATGTGGAGCTATGGCCCAACGGCGCTGGCCCCTGTGATCGAAGCGCGCAGCGGTATACCGGTTGAGGTGGAATGGGTCAATCATTTGCCAGAGAAGCATTTTCTGCCAATCGACCATACTCTGCATGGCTGCGGGACTGACCTGCCGGAGGTGCGTGCGTGCGTTCATCTGCATGGCGGTCGCACACCCTCAGCAGACGATGGTTATCCTGACGACTGGTACGTGCCCGGACGGTCGCGGGTGTGCCGCTATCCGATGCAGCAGGAGGCGGCAGCGCTATGGATCCACGATCATGCGATGGGCATCAACCGGCTCAACATTTATGCAGGCCTGTTTGGAATGTTCCTGGTGCGCGATGCAGCGGAGGACGCACTGCATCTGCCGCGCGGACGGTACGAACTGCCTCTGATCTTGTATGACCGCGAGCTGACCGCGGAGGGTCAGCTTTACTATCCGGTGTCCGACGATCCGGCGAAGCCCTGGGTGCCGGAGTTCACTGGTGACGCGATCATCATTAATGGCAAAATCAGGCCGTATGTGGAGGTGGAGCCGCGGCTCTACCGGCTTCGTATATTGAACAGCGCGAACAGCCGCTTCTTTGGCCTGTCGAGCACGGCGGGCCCGTTGCTGCAGATTGGCAGCGACCAGGGATTGCTGGCAGTGCCTGTCGCCGTGAACCGGCTGACGCTTGCCCCGGGGGAGCGGGCTGATATTCTGCTGGATCTTTCAGCATTGGCAGGTGAGCGCGTTCATCTGCGCAATGGCGCGCTGGACATTCTGGAATTCCGCGTGGCTGGACCTGCGAAGCACTCCACCATAGCAGCGAGGATTCCGAAGACGCTGCGCCCGGTTGAGCGCATGCCGGAGAGCGCAGCCATTGCAACGCGACGCATCACGCTGAATGAATACCAGGATGACCATGGCCGCTCCATGGTGATGCTGCTGAACCGCCAGCACTGGCATGAGCCGGTGACGGAGCGGCCACGGTTGAATACAACAGAGATATGGGAGTTTGTGAATCAGACGCAGGACACGCATCCGATGCATCTTCACCTGGTGCGGTTTCAAGTGTTGGACCGGAGGCCGTTCGATCCGTTTGCGTTCATGATGCGCCGCGAGATGATCTATACGGGGCCCGCCGTGACGCCACCTGCCAATGAGATGGGATGGAAAGACGTAGTGCAGTGCGAGCCCGGCGTGGTGACGCGCATCATAGTGCGCTTTGAGGGGTACACGGGTAACTACCTGTACCACTGCCACATCCTGGAGCATGAAGCGAACGATATGATGCGGCCCTTCGAAGTCATCGCGTGACCTCGAAGGGCTGCGTCGTTATTGGAAGAGCTTCAGATCGATGGATTCGCCCATGGCTTTGTAGCCTACATCGCCGGGGTGGAGGTGGTCGCCAGAGTCATACAGGGGTAGAAAAGTTTCTGGATGCGCTGGGTCCTGCGTCACTTTATCGAAGTCGATCACCGCGTCAAAGACGCCGCTGGTGCGGATGAAGGTGTTTTCGGCATCGCGCATCTTTGATCCCACAGAATCCTGATATCCGGCGCCGCCATAGGGCGTCAGCGTGGCGGCGTAGACCTTGATGCCGCGGGCATGGGCGCGAATGGCAAGCTGCTGTAGGCTCCAGATGAGCTGGTCCGCGGTGACGGCATCCTCAGGTTCGCGCGGCTTCGTCGTGCGACCGATATCGTTGATGCCGAGCAGGATGATGAGGTACTTCGCCCGGCCCTGGGCCAGCACATCGCGGTCAAAACGGGCGAGAGCATTGGGTCCGGCGCCATCATGCAGAAGGCGGTTGCCGCTGATGCCTTCATTGAGCACACCAATCTTCGCGGTCTTCTTGTTGGCCAGCAGCCGGGCCGCCAGCACATCGGGCCAGCGGGCGTTTTGGTCAAAGGTTGACCTGGCGCCGTCGGTAATGGAATCTCCCAGGGTCACGATATCGAATGCGTCAGCGCCGGCATCTACATCCACGCCGGTCAGCAGATACCAGGAGCCGGTCTTCTTCGGGGTGTCGAGCGCTGTAGCCGTAAGGGCATTACCATGCACGATGAAATTATTGGAGACGCCGAGCGCGTGATAGGTGAGTGTGGCATCCGGCTGATAGGGGACGAAGATGCTGACGGCAAGGTTGGCAAGCGGTGCGACCGGCATGGCTACAGCGTCACTCACTACAACTGCGCCAACGGGGATGGTGACCGTCTCCGCGCCGTTGAAGGTGACGGCATGATCCGTGGCGGGCTGGATGGCTCCGCCGCCGTTGCTGAGAGCCACGTGGACACCGCCCAGGGTAAGCGATTTGGTGCCGAGCTCGTTAGAGATGCGCAGGCGGAGTGCATTGCCGCCGAGCGTGAGATGCACGATGTTGCGATAGGTGTCGCCGGTGGCGTTTGGCGCAGCGGGTGCGGTAGCCGGGGTAGCGGGTGCGGGAGAGGGCGTAGCGGCGGGGGCTCCGCTGGGCGCGGTAGCCGCGGCAGGAGCCGTAACGTGGAGGGCCAGGGGGGCTGCAGCCCACGATCCGGTCCAGGTTGCTTGTTTTGCGGTCGTTGCTGCATGAGCAAGCGCACCGCTCATCACGAGGAAAATAATTAGCTTTTTCATCTGTACTCCCTGTTTTGATGGACTGCGGTGCGCGCAAACAGCACCGCCATCCATGTTCGCATGAATGATAAAGACCCGGGAGTTCAGGGAGTATTGCTGTCCGTACTTCTGTTCAGGATCGGCCCTGACAGGCTGTGGCATCGAGTTGCAAGGATGGCTACAGTCATCTGCGGCAGGTGGACGCTGCCCGCTTGAACCTTCACGCCGGTTTCAGAAGCAGCGAGTATCAACGGCTCTCCGGCGATGGGAATGGTTTGGGACTCGCTGGCGAAGTTGCACACTACCTGAATGTTCTCGCGCGTTATTACCAGCCAGCGGCGCTCTTCATCAAAGCTCGTCTGCACCCGGCTGAGGTCCGTAGGGTGTAGTGCGGGATGTTCATGGCGCAACGCAAGCAAGTGCCGGTACCAATCGAGCATGGCGCGATGCTCGCCTGACTGAAGCTCCTGCCAGTTGAGTTTGGAGTTGGTGAATGTCTGCGGATCTTCGGGGTCAGGAATTTCGCTGGGCCATTCGAACCCGGCAAACTCCCGGCGACGGCCCTCGGAGACGGCGGTGCGCATCGATTCCTCTTCGTGATCGGCGAAGTACAGGAATGGCGTGGACGCGGCAAACTCCTCACCCTGAAAGATGAGCGGGACGAATGGCGATGTAAGGACCAGCGCTGCGGCGACGCGTGCGGCGGCACTGCCCGCGATGCGATGGATGCGATCGCCAAGTGCGCGATTGCCGACCTGATCGTGGTTCTGGATGTAGCCGAGGAAGCGGCTGCCGGGATTGTTTCCGATGGAACGGCCATGGGAGTGATTGCGTGAGGGCGAGTGCTGGCCATCGTAGACGTAGGCCGTGCGCAGCGATTTAGCAAGTTGCTGCAGCGACCCAAAGTCCGCATAGTAGCCGCGCCGCTCGCCGGTCAGCACGGCGTGCAGAGCATGATGGAAGTCGTCGCTCCATTGCGCATCCATGCCATACCCGCCGGATTCACGCTGCGTAATCACGATGGGATCATTCAGGTCGCTCTCGGCAATCAGATGCAGTGGCCGCCCAGTTTGCTGCGCAAGTGCGGCAACTTCGGCAGAGAGATCCGCAAGGAAGTGTATGGGCGATTTGTCATGCAGGGCATGGATAGCATCAAGCCGAAGAGCATCGAAGCGGTAGTCGCGGAGCCACATCAGCGCATTGTCGATGAAGAAGCGGCGAACCTGCGCGCTGCCCTCGCTATCGAGATTGACCACGCCACCCCACGGCGTCGCATACTCATGCAGGATGTAGTTGCCGAAGACCCCAGAGTAATTTCCGACGGGACCGAAGTGGTTGTAGACCACATCCAGCACCGCGGCGAGGCCGGCGCCGTGGCACGCATCTACCAGGCGCTTCAGACCGTCGGGGCCACCGTAGGACTCCTGCGGCGCATAGAGCGCGACGCCATCGTAGCCCCAACCCCAGCGGCCGGGGAAGGATGCGACCGGCATAATCTCCACATGCGTGATGCCGAGCTCCTTTAGATAAGGAAGGTGCGCGATGGCTGCATCAAACGTTCCTTCTGGTGTGAAGGTGCCGATGTGCAGTTCGTAGACCACCGCATCGGCCAGCGGCGTCGCGCTCCACGCAGCGGGCGTGCTCCATTGAAAGAGACTGTGATCGTAGACGCGCGATGCGGCGTGCACGCCGTGCGGCTGCCACAGTGAACGCGGATCGGGATAGGGGTGAGGATCGTCGTTGATCAGGAATGCATAATCGCTGCCGTGTCCCGCTTCGGGCACGATTGCGCTCCAGTAGTCGTCGCGCTGCGACTGCATCGGGTGGGATGTGCCGTCGACTGAGACTTGAAGGCGTTGGGCGTTTGGCGCCCAGATGTTGAATTCATGCATCGGTATTCTCCCGCGCGAGAAGCGCAACGGGGAAGATGGACAGGAGTGTATCGAGCTGCTGTATGCCTCCGGTATGAGCTTCACCGGTGAGTATATTGTGCCAGTTGCCGGGTGGCAGATCCAGCGTCGTCTGCTGCCACTGCCCGGCGAGCGTGTATGGAAGCCGCGGCACGATGGTGATGATGTCTTGTCCGCGCAGGAATGCGATGCAGTGCTCGGCGCGATTGCCGATGGCGAGCAGCGGCGCGTAGGTGCCTTCCTTGCCAAAGGCCTCAGGGCGTTGCTTGCGCAGAGCAAGTGCGCGCTGGATAATCCAGAGTTTCGGCATTCCGTCTGCCATGCGCTGCATGATCGCGGCGGGCTTCAGCGATGGCAGTTCACGAAGAAGCGTGCGGCGCTGATCGAAATCAACAGGGGTGCGATTGTCGGGATCAACCAAGCGAAGGTCCCATAGTTCGGAACCCTGGTAGGTATCGGGCAGGCCCGGCACGGTGCATTTGAGCAGTGTCTGCGCGAGCGAATTGATGTAGCCGGCCTCGCGGATCGAAGCGACGAAGTTCTCTATTTTCTGCACGAAGGGTGCGTGTTCCAGAGTGTCGCGGATATAGTGGCGCAGCGCCTCGTCGAACTCGGGATTAGGATTCGTCCAACTGGTTTGCTGCTTGGCTTCGCGCGTAGCCTTCTCCATGTAGGCGGTTGCGCGCTCCACGCTGATGGGCCATGCACCGATCAGCGTCTGGTAGTAGAAGTATTCCGTGTTGCGGTCGAGCACCGCGGAGCGCATGGGACGCATGAGCTCTGACCAACGCTGCACTGCGTCTGCAAAGAGCTGAGGTGCCTCGCTCAACACGTTCAGCCGAGCGCGTACGTCTTCGCTGCGTTTCGTGTCGTGCGTGGTGAGCGAGACCATCCGGTAGGGTTGCAGGCTCTGCGCGCGCTGGTTGTTGCCGTGGAACTCAGCCAGCGTGATGAGCGGATCGCCGGGGTTGCCGCCGACTTCATTCAATGAGACGAGGCGGTTGTAGCAGTAGAAGGCGGTATCTTCCACTCCCTTCGCCATCACTGCGCCGGTGAACTCCTGAAAGCGGTAGACGAATTCGGATTCGCGCTCGCCTTTCACGCGAAGCAAGAGTACATCGCGAATGAAGTTGAAGAGGTTGCCCTCCACGTCGACGCGGATAGACTTCGCGGATTCGATGGCGCGCTCGATGGAGGCAGCATCGTCGGCCGACACCTCGTCGCGCTCCGGGCAGACGTAGGTGCGGTACACGGAGAACGATGCGGCGATCTCACGAATGGCGCGGCGGACCTCGACGCGGGTGTAGTCGCGGTACTCGCGGTTGCTCTCGCAGATGCTAGCGAAGAGGCTGGTGAGATAGTTCACATCGCTGCCGAGCGTGGTCTGCGTGATCTGAATCTTACTGTCGTGGCAGAGTTGCGCGTAGCTCGCCGTTTGACCGGTGAAGCTGGTGTAGAAGCGATCCAGAGCGCTGAGGCCTTGCGGAGCAATCATCAGGCCGTTTACCTGGTTGATGAATTCGTAGCCAGTGGTGCCGTCTACCGGCCAGCTCGATGGGAGCGCTTCATGGCTGGCGAGAATCTTCTCCACCACGATCCACGCATCCGGCGCATTGGCGCGCAGGCGTTCAAAGTAAAGTTTGGGGTCGCGCAGGCCATCTGGATGATCGACGCGAACGCCGCTGAGTATGCCCTGGCGAATCCAGTTGAAGTAGAGCTCGTGCGTCTCATGGAAGACGCGCTCGTCGCCCACGCGAACGCCGACGAGAGTGTTCACATCAAAGAAACGGCGATAGCCGAGATTCTGTTGGCCGGTATGCCACCAGGAGAGGCGATAGTTTTGCATCTCTAGAAATTCGTCCAGCGAATCGGGCGTAGCGTTAATTCGTTCGACGACGCGGTCAATTCCGGAACACGCTGTTGCATGTTCTCTGCAGAGCCGCTGTAGTAGCTCATGGAGCACGGTCTTGTCGTGATGGCGCGCTTCGATGCCGGGAATATCGCACATCAGCGGGCAGGGCAATGCAGCGAGAGCGTGCGACAGAAAGCGCAGCTCGTCGGAGTTGGCAACGTCTGCAGCAGATGCCAATAGCTTGCCCAGAGAGTGTGGAGAGATGGGCAGGCGGTGGTCTTCGTAGTGGATCTCAAAGCGAAAATCTTCGCGGACCAGCTTGATCTTGCCGTCATTGAGCATGCGCCCATACTGGCTGGCAAGGATTGGCACCAGAATCTTGTTGCGGAGATGCGGCTCGGCCTCTTCCCATGCCACATCGAAGTAGCGGGCATAGCGGCTGCAGGGGCCATTCTCCAGCACATCCCACCAGTACAGGTTGGTGCGGGCCAGCGACATGTGGTTGGGCACGATGTCCAGCACCTGACCCATACCGCACTCCTGTAGCTTCTGGTGGAGCCGCTCATGCGCCTCAGCGCCGCCCAGTTCAGCGCTGACTGCGCGGGGATCGACCACGTCGTAACCATGGGTACTACCGGGGGCTGCCTGTAGATAAGGGGAGGCATACAGATGCGAGATGCCCAGGCTGCAGAGGTAGTCTGTGAGCGCAGCAGCGTCGTCGAGCGTGAATTTTGGATTCAGCTGGAGGCGATAGGTCGAACTGGGTGGGGCAAAACTCATCGTTTTCATGGCCATGGAATAAAACGCAGTATGGGCAGGAGCCTCACAGTATGAGGCGAAATTTCCGCCATAGGTTGTCGGGCATGGCGGCGCGCAACCGCAAGGTGAAGAAAACGCATCGTACTAAGCGGCCCCATTACAGCAGTGCTGGTTTCAAAGTACGGGGAACTATAGGCGGCAACGTGAAGAGAGCTGGAAGCGCAACTGATCCTCTCTGGTACAAAGATGCTGTCATCTATGAGCTGCACGTGCGCGCGTTTGCCGATTCCAATGGCGATGGTATCGGGGATTTTCAGGGGCTGATCGGCAAGCTGGATTATCTGCAGGAACTGGGCGTGACCTGCCTGTGGCTGCTGCCGTTCTTTCCATCGCCGCTACGCGACGACGGCTACGATATTGCCAACTACACCGATGTGCACCCCAGCTACGGAACGCTGGCGGACTTCCAGGAGTTTCTGGAGAAGGCCCATGCTCGCGGCATACAGATACTGATCGAGCTGGTGATGAACCATACCTCGGATCAACATCCGTGGTTTCAGCGTGCGCGCAAAGCGCCGCCGGGGTCGCCGGAGCGCAACTTCTACGTGTGGAACGATACCAATGACCGCTTTCCGATGGTGCCGATCATTTTTTCGGATACAGAGACGTCGAACTGGGCATGGGATCCGGTGGCGCAGTCGTACTACTGGCACCGCTTCTTCTCGCATCAGCCGGACTTGAACTTCGACAATCCGCTGGTGCTGGAAGAGATGTTGAAGGCGATGCGCTTTTGGCTGGATATGGGCGTAGACGCGCTGCGTATGGATGCGATTCCGTACTTGGTGGAGCGCGACGGCACGGACTGCGCCGGACTGCCGGAGACGCATGCCATCATCAAGCACTTCCGCGCTGTAATGGACGCGGAGTACACCAACCGCTTTGTGCTGGCGGAGGCGAACCAGTGGCCCGCCGACGTGCGGCCCTATTTCGGCGATGGTGATGAGTGCCAGATGGCATTTCACTTTCCTCTGATGCCGCGCATCTACGTCGCCATTCGTCAGGAAGATACACAGCCGATTCTCGACATCATGGCGCAGACGCCGGAGCTTCCGGCGTCGTGCCAGTGGGGATTGTTCCTGCGCAATCACGACGAGCTCACGCTGGAGATGGTGACCAAGGACGAGCGCGATTACATGTACCTGGCCTACAGCTCTGATCCGCGGACGCGTATCAACCTCGGTATCCGGCGGCGGCTGGCTCCGCTGCTGGATAACAACCGCCAGCGCATCGAGCTGCTGAACAGCCTGCTGTTCTCGTTTCCGGGCACACCGATTCTGTACTACGGCGATGAGATCGGCATGGGCGACAACATCGACCTGGGCGACCGCAATGGCGTACGCACGCCGATGCAGTGGAACGCGCAGCCGAATGGTGGCTTCTCCACCGCGCCGGAGGAGAAGCTGTTCAGTCCCGTCATCAAAAACCCGGTTTACGGCTATGCTGCGGTGAACGTGGAAGAGCAGGTTGAGAATCCGTCGTCGATCCTGCAGTGGACGCGGAACATGATCGGTCTGCGCAAACTGTTCCCGGTCTTTGGCCGCGGTACGCAGCGGTTTCTTGATCCCGTGAACCGCAAGGTTCTTGCGTACCTGCGCCAGCTGGATGGAGAGACCGTGCTGTGCGTAGCGAATCTCTCACGCTTTGCGCAGCCGGTTACGCTGGCGCTGGACGAGTTCGCAGGACGAACCCCGGTGGAGCTGTTTGGCTACACTGCCTTCTCGAAGATTACGGAACAGCCCTACAGCATGACGCTCTCGCCGTATGCATACCTCTGGTTCGAGCTGCAGCATGTGTATGCGGCAGAAGAACAGGTGGTGGTAGATAGCAAAACCGCGGCGCAGGCCGAACAACTGACCCCCGCAGCAGACGCACAACAGGCGGCTTCGGCTCAGGTGGAGGAGGGGATAGGGGCGGCGGCGGTGCATACCGGGAGGGGGAGTAATTTGGTGCTGCACCTTGCGCCAGGGGGCATGGGGGATGTGCACCGGATGGCGGCGATGATGGAGCAACTGGCGCAGAAGAACCCAGCTCTGCACATCACGGTGGCGTATCCGAGGCCGCTGGCCAATGGGGGCGATGAGGTAGAGGGGCAGATGGCGTCCGGCGGCGGGGTGACGCTGGCGCCGTATGAGCAATCCGCCACAGCGCTGCCGCAGCGCTGGCCGCACCCGGCCCGAACCTATGCCGAGCTGGGCCGTCTGGCCAAGGAGTATGACGCTACGGCGGTGATGGTGTTTGGCCAGGATGCAGGCTCTCTGAATCCGGTTGCGGTGGCGGCGCTCTCCAAGTCGATCCTGACGGATGGATTCGACCTGGCGGTGCCGCTGTACCAGGCGGGGCGGTACGAGGCGCTGTTCAACACCGGTGTACTGCATCCGCTGACGCGCGCGCTGTATGGCGCGGACATCCGCTTCCCGTTAGCGGCGGATATGGCGCTGTCAGCCAGGTTCTGCGAGCAGCTGGCGAGCTCGGCTGCGCGCTACGATGCGATGGCTCAGGATGAGAACCTGCTGTGGCCGGTGACGGAGGCGGTGGGGCGGGGGTTCAAGATGGTGCAGGTGGGCGGGTGGTCGCGGCACTTCGGCCCACTGAACACGGCGGACCTGACCCAACTGCTGACGCAGATACTGGGGGCGCTCTTTGCCGATGCCGAGAGGTGTGCAGGGCAATGGCAGAAGAGCACGCCGCTGCTGCCGCTGCGGACGGTGCGGTTGGTGACGATGACGGAGACGCCGCAGGAGGATAGCGGCCAGCCGCCGGACGCGGCGGGGATGTATGAGGCGTTCCACCTGGCTGCTGAGCATCTGCAGGATGTGTGGTCGCGCGCGATGGCGCCGGGAACGCAGTTGCGGCTGCAGCGGCTGACGGAGATGCCAGCGGATGAGTTCGCCATGGCGGACGGGCTGTGGGTGAGCATTGTGTACGACTTCCTGGTGGCGTACCACGTGCGCTCGGTGAGCCGGCAGCACCTTATCGGTGCGTTTGTGCCGCTGTATCTTGGCTGGGCGGCATCCCATGTAAAGCGGATGGCGGGCCTGACGGACGATCAGGCAGAGGCGCAGACCGTGGCTCTGACGGCTGCATTCGAGACGCAGAAGTCGTATCTGATGTCGCGCTGGCGCTGGCCAGACCGGTTCTCTCCGTAATCCCAGGACGGCACGGAACAGTTGCGCAAGGAGGAGTCTATGTTCAAGCAGGTTGGAGCGGAACTACATGCATCACTACTGCGGGTGCTGGAGAAGGTGGCGATGCTGCTGCCGGCGATCTTTGCGCTGGCACTGGCGCTGATCATCAGCGCGCTGATCGGACTCCTGCTCAGTTACATGATCCGGCGCATACTGGGCGCGATGCGGTTTGACGAGCGGATGCGCGCGGGTACGACGAGCGATCTGCTGGAGTGGTCTTCAATCCGCAGCCTGACGCTGCTACTCTCGCAGATCGCGTTCTGGGCGTGCATGATCGTGGGCGCGGTGATCGGCATCTCGGCGTTTGCTGCGGCGTACAACGATAATGGCCATCTGGCGGCGTTGATGATTCCTTACGTGGGCCACAGCGTGGGCGCGGCGCTGATCTTCCTGATCGGCACGCTGGCGGCGCGGTTTCTAGCGCGGACTGTGCTGATCGGTGCGGTGAACCTGAAGCTGCATTACGCGCGGCTGCTGAGCCAGGGCGTGAAGTGGATGATCATGGTGCTGACGATCGCGATGATGCTGGACCATCTGAATATCGGCGGGCTAATCGTGGACCTGGCGTTCGGCATTTTGTTTGGCGGCATCGTGCTGACGCTGGCGCTATCCATCGGATTCAGCAAGCCGGATTTCATCTTGCAATCGCTGGACCAGGATGAGCGCGGGGCGAAGCCGGAGCCGGAGAAGGGTAGCGGAGTGCGGCATTTTTAGCGACGTTTGCGCTGTGCGTCGATTTTGGGCCAGTACTGAAATTCATCGGCGTAGAGCTCGCCGTTGAGATCTACGATGTGCTGCTGCATGCGGGCCTGCGCGTCTGCAATGGCGTGGTTGTAGATCGCAGGGCCAATCTCTTCCAAGATGAAATTGAGCAGGAGGCCAGCGGGCAGATCACCGAGCGGCTCGGGCATATTCTCGTCGAAGTAGCGTTTGAGCGAAGCGATCGCATCTGCTTTTGCGGGTTTCGTGATTTCGATGGTCATTGCCGACCCTACCCCTCCCCCCCCTGAAAAGCTAAATATCTTGTTTGCAGGTACTTAGCCTATGCGGCTGAGGCTAAATATTTGGAAACAGGATATTTACGGGTAAATATTTCATTCGCAAGGGGTTAGGGGAGTAGCCCGGTGCGGATGGAATTTACTTCCTGTATTAATTGTAGCGATTTTGGATGGAAACTACGCCAAACTTTCCGAAGAAAGTTTGGTTTTCGTGTTTTTTTCATGGACGGTTTGTGGGTGGGTCATGGATGACGCCCGGTAGTTGCATGGGTAGTGCATGACTGCTCTATGGACGCTATGGGTCCATGGGGGCCCCGGAGGGGAAAGGCTCGCTGCGCCTGCGGCTCCGCTTTAGCCTGCGGCAGCAAGGAGCGCGCCTGATGGCGCGGGCTTTTCCGTGCGGACTAAAGTCCGCACTCCCCCGGCTGAAGCCGGGGGCTTAATCCGGCAACGACAAAAGCAGAAGCAAAGGCAAAAGCAAAGGCAGAAGCAAAGGCAAAGGCAAAGGCAAAGGCAAAGGCAGAAGCAAAGGCAAAGGCAGAAGCAGATTCCGCGCGCTGCGCTTCGGAATGACAAACAAAGCGGTGTAGCGGAAGCTCTCTGGCGGTATGGGTGGCGCGGAGAGCGTCTGGATTCTTCGGCTGCGCTCAGAATGACTCGGTTGAGAGTTT
>JARLFX010000238.1 GCA_031296355.1 Acidobacteriaceae bacterium | reverse complement strand
CCGATGCTCAATCCATAAGAGACCAACATCTCCGGATCGATCTTGATCTGATATTCCTTGGTGGGTCCGCCGAAACTCGAAACATCGACAACTCCAGTTACGCTCTTGAAAGATTTTTCGAGCGTCCAGTCTTCGAGCGACTTCTTCTCCATCACGTCGTAGGCGGGATTGGTGCTTTCCAGCGTGTACCAATAGATTTGTCCGACCGGGCTCCAGTCGGTGCCCATTTGTGGGACCAGGTTTGCGGGCAGGCTGACCTGATTGAGCCGTTCCAGTACGTGTTCGCGATTGACATCCCCTGTGGAGTCGTCGTCGAAGACCAGCATCAGGCTGGATAGACCGGCTAGCGTTGTTGAGCGCAGATGGGCGAGGTGAGGAATACCCGCCATTTGGATCTCGACCGGTACGGTGACTTGGCGCTCGATCTCTTCGGCCGAGCGGCCCGGCCATTGGGTGATGATCTGGACGTAGTTATTGGCCACGTCGGGATAGGCCTCAATGGGTAGGTTGCGGAAGCTGATGACGCCCCATGCGGTTAACAGGACGGCGCCGCCAAGGACCATCCAGCGATTTTTCAGCGAGAAATCGACAAGAGCTCGAATCATCACTGGTTCCCCGCTGTTTCAAGCAACAATGCATTGGCAACAACCTGCTGACCGGGCTGGATGCCGGAAAGAATCACCTGCTGATTGCCACCGATCATCTGACCGGCGTGGACCTCGGTGCGCTTGAACTGGTTTCCGCCTACGGGCACAAAGACCCAGTCGCGATCATGCAGATGCAGCACGGCTTCGGCAGGAAGCAGGGCGTGCGTTTCCTTGGTCTTGTTGGTAAATGTTGCGCTGGCAAACATGCCCAGCTTGAGAAAGCCGGGATTGGCAACTTCTATGCGGATCTTGGCGGTTCGCATAGCGGGATCAAGAATAGGTCCAATGTCACCGATGCGGCCCGTGAGCGAGTGATCGGGGAAAGCATTGAATTTTATCTTTGCTTGCTGACCGAGTTGCAACTTGGAAATATCGTTTTCGTAAACGTCGCAGACAACCCAAACCCTAGATAGATCGGCGATGGTAAAAGCCGTAGCTGAACCGGAGAGGCTGACGCCCGCAGCGGCGGCGTTGGTCACATTCTGAGCCACGATAACGCCGGAAATGGGCGCGTAAACGTTGACCACGCTGCTGGGCCGGGACTTGTCCACGCCCAGCGTGGTCAACTGTTCCTCGGCCGCGGCCAGATCAGCCTTGGCGTCTTTATCCGTATCTTCGGCCTGTTCGAATTGGGCTTGCGAAATGACGCCATGTTTCAACAGATCGTCTGCACGGACGAATGCCTTGTGCGCGAGTTGTTCGTCGTTTGCAGCTTTGAGATAAGCGTTGAACGCATTCGTGATATCCGGACTTTGTATCTTGAGCAGCAGTTGACCTTTCTTGACACTGTCATCGAGGCGGGTCTTGATGTCGACCACTCGGCCATTGGCCAGCGAAATCACCGGTACCTCCCGGCTGATGTCGGGAAAGACCGATCCTGTCGCAGTTAATTCCGCTGCGGATTCAATTTGCGTGGCCGCCGTGAGAGGAAACTTCGCTACGTCTTGGGGATCGATAGTGATCAAATTCATATCGGTCACCTGGATGACTTGAGCTGCCGGCGGCGCGCCGTTGCCCTCGTCCTTCTTTTTGCAACCCTCGAGGGCGAGGATACTCAAGGTAGCAGTCAAAACAAGGCTCAGCAAAGCAACAAGGCG
Organism: Acidobacteriaceae bacterium; assembly: GCA_031296355.1. Next base: position 1,448 of record JARLFX010000238.1, on the reverse strand, counting down.
CTGCATTTGTATGGAAGAAATAGTCATTGAATTACCTCGCCTCCCACGGCCAGATTCAGTTGCCCGGCCGCGGTCATAGTTGAGCCGATCAGTTGTAGATAGGCCAGTTGCACGGCCCGGTAGTCGCTCTGCGCGTTCAAAAAATCCATCAGCGATGCGCCGCCGTGCTCATAGGCATAAGTCACAGTGTCGCGCACGCGCACTGCCTGTTCCCTGTATTGAGTTTTGTAAGGCTTGAGCAGGGTTAGATTGCTTTCCACCTGCGCGTAAGCCGAGTCGACATCGCTGAAGACCTGGGCACGGGTGGCCTCGGTGAGTTGCTGTTTTTTTTCGATATCGATCTGTGTGCGCTGCTTTTCGCCCTGGTTGCGGTCGAAGATGCGGAGTGGAACCATTACGCTCAATCCCAGCGTCTGCTGATCGTTGGGGTTGTTGAAGGAGGGATTCCAGGTGTACCAGGCGCTGAGGGTCGGGTCGGTCGAACCATTGGCAACGGCCAACTTGTGGTCGGTCTTAGCCTGTTGAATGGTCTCGAGCGCAGCGCGCAGGTCGGGCCGAGAATCCAATGCTACTTTACGAAACTCTTCGAGCGGTTTGAGCTCATCGTTAATGTCGAAGGGACCTGTCACATCAAATTGCTCAATTGGGGTGCGGTCGTTGAGCAGTTCGAGAAGATGAATTTTCGCGGTGCGGAGGCTTACCTGGGCTGTCTGAAACTCCACCTCGTATTGCACGCGCAGCAATTCGATGCGGTCGAGGTCGATCTGGGCCAGATCTCCGGCCTTGAAACGGCTGCGGCTGATCTCGATGATCTTGTCGTAATACTCCAGATCTTTCTTGGACAAATCCAGTACTGCCTTGGCTTCGAGCGTCTGGACGAATTGCGAACGCAGATCGAAGAGGAGGTTGCGCTCGAGGTCATCGTGCTCAGATGCGGAGATTTGCGTGCCTTGCCTGGCGCTCTCCAGCCGCAACTCACGCTTGCGCTCGCGCTCATGCAAGTAGCTGAAATTGGTTTGCACCACGTTGCCGGAGAGCGGCTGCCATACCCCATCGTGGCGCGCGATTTGCGTTCCATCAGAAGAGACCGTGAGCTGCGGATTAGGACGCAGAAAAGCTGTCTTTTCATCCGCTTTCACCTCGTTTACTTCGAGAGCGTCGGCCTTAAGGGCAGGGTTGGCGGCTTCAAATCTGGCCTTGACCTGCTCCCAAGTCAGGCTTTGTTGCGCGGAAAGCAGGGTAGACGCCATAAAAAATAGCGCTACCGCTGCCAGAATCGACAGGTAGAAGAAGATTCGCTTCATACACGACCTTTGCGCCGGATTTGCACGGCGGTAATGGAACGGAAAGAGGATCAGTGATCTATGTGGGGAGATGCGAAGGGTCAGACAGCCGGAGGGGGGCGGTTCTGAATAGCGGATAGCGCAGGATTTATCACTGTGGGAATG
>JARLFX010000030.1 GCA_031296355.1 Acidobacteriaceae bacterium | reverse complement strand
TCCGCTCGCCTACACCATCAATCTTGACCTCATGGCAGCCTATGGCCGCTCACGCCACGGCACACACACCGCGCTCGGTCATGCGGGATATCCTCACGATGTCATCTTTACCTTCGACCCCGGCTTTGCAGAATTCGTCGAAAAGCGCGCCACTGAGCTCGAAATCTATCGTAATGATCCAAACCTCTTCGGTTACTTCACTGATAATGAGCTTCCCTTCGGTCGCCTGAACCTGGATAACTACCTCAAGCTACCCCCCGATGAGCCCGGCTACATCGCTGCGAAGAAGTGGATGGACGAGCACCACGCGACCGGCACCACAGACGATCTACGCAAACAATTCCTCGCCTATGAAGCTGACACCTACTTCTCCATCGTGACTGCGGTCATCCGGCGTCACGATCCACACCACATGATCCTCGGCTGCCGGTTCTACGGTCCGGCAAGGTTCTACGAAGAGCTGATCCGCTCCGCCGGCCGTTATCTTGACGTTGTCTCCTTCAACTACTACAACCGCTGGACGCCGGACCCAGCGGAGATGGCGAACTGGGTAGACTGGTCAGGCCGCCCATTCCTCGCCAGCGAGTTTTACGTCAAAGGAGAAGACTCCGGGCTTGGCAATCAGAGCGGCGCTGGCTGGATCGTCCACACGCAGCGGGATCGCGGTCTCTTCTATCAGAACTTCGCACTCGGCCTGCTGCAGTCTGGTGGCTGTATCGGCTGGCACTGGTTTAAATATCAGGACAACGACCCCACTCAGGTCAATGCTGAGCCTTCAAATGTCGATGGAAACAAAGGCATCGTCGACCGCAACTACGCGCCCTACATTCCGCTGCTGGATGCCATGTCCGCCCTCAATCGCAACCGCTACGCTCTTGCCGATTACTTCAGCAAGCCGTAGCAAGTGGTCGCCCTGCCCTATGAGCATGGCGCCGATATTCAACGCTAATGCTTCGAAAGGCTGCTTCCATCGTGTTACTTGGTTCATTGCTCGCCACGCTCCCTCGCTCGCTCCGCGCTCTTCTCGCTGCGGCGGTTCTTCCGCTACTTGCGTCTCCCGCCTCGCTGGCGCAGAGCCGCTGGGTCCACCTCGGCCCCGATGGCAATCTCGTCTACGCGCATCTGACTACAGGCGACCGCATCCCCGACTTCTCCTTCGCCGGCTACATGGCCGGAGGCGTCGCCCTGCCCACCGTACCCACAAAGATCACCATCACCCCCTCCGGCACGGATGACACTGCTGCCATCCAGAAGGCTATCGATCACGCCGCCAGGCTGCCACTGGTCGACGGTCTGCGCGGCGCGGTGGAACTCGCTCCCGGCGTCTTTCATTGCTCCGGCACGCTGAACATCACCGCGTCCGGCGTCGTACTGCGTGGCGCTGGTGCCGACAGCAAAGGCACCACACTGCAGGAAACCGGCGATCCGCGCGTCGCCATCGTCATCAGCGGCAAACTCAACGTCTCTGCTTCCGGCGCGTCTACTTACCTTACAGACCCGTACGTTCCCTTCGGCGCGCTCTCCGTCCACGTCAACAGTGGCTTCGGCTTTCACCCCGGCGATATTGTGCGCATCACCAAACAGGCCACACCTGCCTGGGTAAAGGCAATGGGCATGGATCAGCTCGAGCGTCCTGGCCGCAACGAACATTGGGTCTCCGGCGATCTCTCCGTGCGCCGCCGCATCGCTTCCGTCGCCGGCAACACCATCATCTTCGAGCTCGCACTGATGGATTCCTACGATGCAAAGTACACCGGCCCCGTAAAGATGGAGCGCGTCAACGTCTCCGGCCAGATCACCAACGTCGGCGTGGAAAATCTTCGTGTGGAAGCCCCTGCCCGCAGCGCCCCGTTGGATGCCCTACACTCCGAAGGACTCAACCTGAACGATGCGGCAGACTCCTGGGTACGCTCCGTCAACTTTGTTGACACCACCGAAGGCGTCACCCTCAACGGCGGCACCGAGCGCATCACCCTGCTGCAGGTGGATGTGACTCAGCACAAGTTCGTCACCAGTCCGGCCAAGCCGTTCGACTTTTCCATCAACGGCTCACAGATTCTGGTGGACCGTTGCAGCGGCACCGGCGACCTCGTCTTTTACTTTGCGACGCAGGCGCGTCAACAAGGTCCGGTGGTTCTGTTGCACAGCGTCTTTCACGGCAACGGTCACATTGAGCCCCACCAGCGCTGGTCTACCGGCCTGCTGGTGGATAGCAATTCCGTGCCCGAAAGCGAAATCAACCTGAGCAACCGCGGCACCATGGGCACCGGGCACGGCTGGACGATCGCCTGGTCGATCTCCTGGAACAACACTGCCGCTGGCTTCACCATCCAGCAGCCGCCCATGACACTGAACTGGTCTATCGGCGACATTGGTCAGCAGCAGCAACATCCCATGCCCGCCAGCGCAGGCAAGAACGGCCCAAACCTGCCTCTTGGTCAGATCGAATTCTCCGGCAAGCATGTCCGTCCCAATAGCCTCTACCTGCAGCAACTCTATGAGCGCCTTGGCCCCCAGGCCTTGACCAACATCGGTTATGCCCCAGACGCCCGTTAACATCGCGACATTACCCCCTGTCGCCACACAACTTCATCCTGCATGATGGGTAATATCATGCAGCAACCCGGATCAAATGCCGTGGCATCACCACAGAACCGCCAGAGGATCGTAATGTTCGCGAGCAAGTCCGTTCTCCGCACTATTTGCTTCTGCCTCCCTGCCCTCTTCGCCGCCTCCTCGCTCCTCGCTCAACAGCCCGCCCTCCCGCGCGTCTTTGAGATGAACGCCGCCACCCTTGCCAGGGTCAAAGCCGGACATGACAAGGCAATCCTCGCGCTTGCGATTCGCGATGGCGACAAAGCGTTGCATGCAGAGCCGCACAGCATCGTGGAGAAAAAACAGACTCCGCCCAGCGGCGACAAGCACGACTGGTACAGTCAGGCAGGCTATTGGTGGGCAGATCCGAAGAATCCCAACGGTCCCTACATCCGCCACGACGGCGTCAAGAATCCCGAAAAGCGCGACTTCACCGATGAGTCTTACTTCAACCACACGGTGAAGTCTGCCAAGACGCTGGCACTGGCCTACTACCTGACGGGCAATGAAAAATATGCCGAACACGCCACTCTGTTGCTCAGAACATGGTTCATTGATCCCGCCACGGCCATGAATCCCAACCTCAACTATGCACAGTTCGTCCCCGGAAAAAATACCGGACGTCCTGCCGGCATAGTCGCTGCCCGCCAGATGCCGCAGACGCTGGATGCCATCGGCATGCTTGCCGGATCAAAGAGCTGGACGGCGGCAGACGACGCGGCCATGAAGCAGTGGTTCGCGGCCTACTACAAATGGCTCACCACCTCAGCCGCGGGCAAAGAAGAAGCCTTGCACCCCAACAATCATGGTTCGTGGTGTCAGGCTCAGGTCGCCGCGATTGCGCTCTATCTGGGCAAGACCGATGAAGCGCGTCAGACCCTGATCTACGTCCGTGACCAGCGAATTCCATCTGAAATTGACGACCACGGGATGCAGAAGTATGAGATGGCCCGCACCAAATCCTTCTCCTATAGCGCGCTCAATCTGCACGCCCTCGTCGTACTCGCCACACTCGCGCAACCGCTCGGCATGGACCTCTACAAACCCGTAAGGCCCGGAGCCCCTGGCATCCTCACCGCAGTCGATGCGCTATTGCCTTACGACCCCCAGCATCCCTGGCCGCATGAGCAGATTGAGAAGAACCGCGAAGATTCAGTCTGCCCCGCGCTGTACTTCGCCCTGGGTTACACCCACGACGTAAGATACACCGATGGCGTGAAGCGTTTCGGTTGTGAGAACACAGCCGAATACGCCATCATCGCCCTGGGAAACTAGACTCGTTTATTTTCCGTGCCGCGCCAGCCGGTCCACTTCAGAGCCCGCCAGCAGAAATCCGCCAACGCCGTACACAGAGCTCGCTGAAGCCTTGAACGCTCCCGGCTGTGCATCGATCGGCTGAATGCAACCCAGCCGCCCCGTCGCGTAGATGTGGCTCAACATGCCGGCCCACGCGCGCTGCACCACCGGCTCATACGTCTTGCGGTCCAGTATGCCTTCGTTGATGCCCCAGGCCAGCGAGTACGTGAAGAACGCGGAGCCGGATACTTCCGGCAGCTCATACGCATCCGGATCAAGCAATCCGGCGCGCCACAGTCCATCCTTGCTCTGAATGGCAGCAACCTTCGCCGCCATCGCCTTGTACTGCTCAATGTACTTCCCGCGCGTCGGATAATCATTCGGCATCAGGGTCAGCACCTTCACAAACGCTCCCATCACCCAGCCATTGCCGCGTCCCCAGAAGATCTTCTTCCCATTCGCCTGCTTCTGCGTGAAGTACCGCGCATCGCGGAAGTACAGGCTCTCGCTTGGGTCATACAGGCTCGCTGACGTCTCCCACCATTCCTTATCCATATAGTCGAGATACTTGCGGTCGCCCGTCGCCTTGTACACGCGCACCATCACCGGTGGCGCCATAAAGAGCGCATCGCACCACCACCACAGCAGCTTCTTCGGATCATCCGGCCGCGCTACCAGCCGATCCGCATTCGCCTTCACGGATGCCATATGCTGCGGAACCGGATGCTGTAGATACATGTCCATGTAAGCCTGCCCGATAGCAAAGTCATCTGCATGTGGGAAGCGTCCGTCGATAAGCTGCCAATTGAAGCCGTCCGCCATCTTCTCCACGGCATCTTTATACTTTGGATTGTTCGTAGTAGCGGAAGCAGCCAGCAGCCCGTCGTACAGCGCCGCAAACGTCCACTGCTGGTTGAACTTCTCCTGCGCCACTGTAAGCTGCCAGTCGGCAACTTTGGTCATCGCCGCCTCAATAGCCTTCGGCTTCAACTCCGCGGAAAGCCCGGTAGCCAGCGGCCCCGGATCGTCCGGCGCATCCCCGGTGACTGCGCGCTCCATTGCGAGATGATTCACGGCTGCAGGTTGCTGTTGCGCGTGGCCCTTGCCGCCCACGGTATAGAACATCCCAGCCAGAATGAGTACTGCTGCAACGCCGGTTTTCTTCACAGTTTTTACCTCGATTAGCGGACCCACATCCATGCCTGAAAACGCGCAAATGTCCCGCCATCCACAATAACCTCCTGCCATACAAAGAGTCGATGCGCACCCCACCCCCCTTATTCCACATTGCGGTATAGATTCTTCATCGAAAGCCGCAACAAACACCCCTCGCCAGCGTTTAGGATGTTTGAAGCGTCAAATTCCACGAATTACCCTCCCCGCGCCATTTGGAGTGTCCATGTCATTGCGTTTTGTCCGCTGGGTTACCGTCAGCCTCAAGCAGTTCACCGCCGTTCTGATGCTCGTCCTCCTTCCCGCATCCCTGGCTGCGCAGAGTGCCTCGCAACCCGTCTTCCGTGTCAACACGCGCATCGTCATCCTCGATGTCGTCGTCACGGACAGGAAGGGCAAGGTCGTCAACAATCTCTCGAAGAATGACTTCACCATCTATGAGGACAAGGAGCAGCAGAACATCCGCACGTTTGAGCCGCCAAGCGCTCACGTCATGCCCACATCGCCAGACGGCAAGCCCCTCGTCACTTCATCCGCTGACCTGTCCAAGATTGGCAATGCTCCCGTCACCATCCTTGTTCTGGATGAACTGAATACCGCATTCCCTGATATGGCCTATGCGCGCTATTCCTTGCAGAAATATCTGAATGCACAACCCGAGATACTGAACCAGCCCACAGAGCTTCTCGTTGCCAGCAATACCAAGTTCCAGCTCCTGCAGGATTACACCCAGAAGCGTGCAGATGTCCTCGCCGCACTCAAAGCCCACTTCCCCGAATACCCATGGAAACTGGAAGGTAGCGGCAAAAGCGGCCCCGGCGCTGCGGAGCGTATTGCACAGACGCTGTCATCCCTGCTACAGATATCGGAAGCCTCCCGTGGAACCCCGGGACGCAAAAACATCGTCTGGGTTGGCGTCAACGCTCCCGGCATCAGCCTGATGGGTATTGATCCCGACACCGAGCAACAAGTCACGGCAATCGCACGGCGCGTCACCCAGACGCTTCTGGCAGCGCGCGTCACCGTCTTCTACATCAACCCCACCAGCAACAGCTCAGCAACCACTGGAGTGCTGGTGCCCGGCGATGATGCAGACAGCACGACCTTCGTAGATAGTGATCCCTTTGGCTCTGACATTGATTTCGATCAGTTTGCCCCTGCTACCGGCGGCCAGATCTTCATGTCTCGCAACGACGTCAACAATGAAATCGCGACATCCATTGACAACGGCGCCAGCTACTACACCCTCTCCTACTCGCCGACGAATCACAATGAAGATGCTGCCAAATACCGCAATATCAAGATCAAATTGTCCGACCCCAATCTGATCGCCACCACCCGCGGCGGCTACTATCCTGAGCCTGACAATGCGAACAACATGGTCCTGGATACTTCCTTGAATGCCAGCCAGCGAAAGAGCGCGCTGCAAATGGCGCTGTCTGACGCCGTCTGGAGCACCCTGTCCTATAACGGGCTCAAAGTAACCGCGCAGAAGAGTGATGATAAGAAATTCTGGCATATCGCCATCCCCACCCGGGATCTCAGCTGGAAGCCGCGCACCGATGGCACGCTGACCACCGAAGTGACAGCCATCGTCGCAACATTTGATGACAGTCGCAACAACAGCACCGGCAAGTATCGCACCATTGGCAAAAGCAAGATGCTGGGTCACGTCGCGCACGAGCTGGTCGCCGCGAGAAAGCCCGATCAGCCCACGCCAGACATTACCACCTTCGATCTTCCGGTTGAGCAGCCCGCTGGTACCAGCAGGTTCCGTATCGTCATGCGCGATGCCTTCTCCGGAAAGACCGGCACAGCCGATATCAAACCCTAGCCGCTACTCTCGCGGATCATCCATCGCGAGACTGGTCTCAATCCGCGACGCCCGCAGCAGCCTTGCGATCTGCTTCAGATGAAGCTGGACCGCATACGCACGCAATATCTCCGCCTGGGGAAATTCTTTGCCCATGTGGCGAACCTCGTCCATGCGTGCTTCCAGCGCGGTAATATCTTCTTCCAGGCTCAGATTCGGCGGCGGCACATGGAAGCTCCACTCATGGATGCATCCCGCTACATGGTGAAAACCAGTATGAATATCGGTCGCCAGGTGGCCGAGAGCCGGCTCCAGCTGCGCCGCAAAACCGTCGCGATGGCTATCCTGTACAGCAAACTCCAGCGCTACCAGCGCATCCAGCAGCGAACGCCCAAACTGCGAGAGCAGGCCCAGCGCCTCGCGCATGCCCGGGCTTCCTGATGGTTCGTTGCGCGCCGCCTCCGCAAGCTGCGCATTGCTGCGCACCACGGTCATCACATCCTGGCGCAGCGCTGCCAGGTTTTCCTCCGGATCGCTGCGAAACCCGTGCAAAATCGCCTCAAAGAAAGTACCCAGCAGCATAAATTCGCGCGCCAGCCCTTCCCGCAACCGCAATCGTGCACGATCCGGAAACAGCAATGCAGACACAACCAGCGCCACCACGATGCCAAGAAACACATCGATCACCCGGTCCATCGCGATGGTCCAGTGCGATCCCGCCTTCACCAGCATCACAATACTGATGGTCACGCCGGCCAGCCGCGAACTATTTCGTAAGCCCAACAGTCCGCAAATGATGACTGCGGCAAGCACCGCGAGCACATAATTCCACGGAAGCACGCCAAAGAGCGAAAACGAGAAACCCAGAATGGCCCCGATCACTGTACCCAGAATGCGGTCTCGCGAAGCCGTCACCGTGGACCCTACATTCGATTGCAGTACGATGATGGTGCTGATGGAGCCCCAATACCCTTCGTGCAGGCCCAGGCTCTGCGCCAGCCACCAGCACAGCCCGGCTGCCAGCGCCGTCTTCCCCGCATGGATCAGCAGCCGCCTCCGCTCCCACGAAAATAACCGTGGGTCACCGCCGCTCTCCATCCGCAGCTTGACGGCAAGCTGCTGTTGGGCCCAGGTCTTTTGTGGCTTCAAACGCATTCATTGCTCCCCGCAGCGATGTGTCCCTGTATACAGCATGGTGTATCGTAGCCCATCTCCGCTGTGATGCACCTCACTGACGCCTTCAACTGCAAGTCTCTCCATCTCGCACCATGCAGTAAAATAAGGTATTCCGTCCCTTTGTGACGGTCGCAGAGTATTGCCTGAACGTCGTCCGCCGCTAATCCATCCCCTCACACGGCAGGGCATTCCCCCATTGCAGGTATCTCTTTGGGAAGGAATGTTCCTGCAGTCGGCCCCTCTATCCTCGCTTAGATTTCGCACTCCACCTCCAACAGTTCATCGCTGCTACTGGAGCGCTGCATGAGCGCCACCAGCTCCGTGCCGGTGGCCCCCCTTGCGTGGAAGGCCGACGCCAATCCCTGGATGATTGCCGCGTCCGTCATGCTTGCCACATTTATGGTGGTGCTTGATTCTTCCGTGGCCAACGTTGCCCTGCCGCACATCGCCGGCAATCTCTCTGCCTCTACCGACGAATCCACCTGGGTGCTCACCAGCTACCTCGTCTCCAATGCCATCATGCTTCCCACAGCCGGCTGGATTACACGCCGCATCGGACGCAAACGCCTGCTGATGATCTCCATCCTCGTCTTCACCTGTGCGTCTCTGCTCTGCGGAGTTGCCGTCAACATGCCCATGCTGATCCTGGCCCGCATTCTCCAGGGCGTTGGCGGCGGCGGCATGCAGCCGTTGGCGCAGGCGATCCTCCTGGAGAGCTTTCCCCCTCGTCAGCACGGCACGGCGATGGCCGTCTACGGCGCTGGCATTGTCGTCGCGCCTGTCATCGGCCCCACCCTCGGCGGATGGATCACTGACAGCTATTCCTGGCGCTGGATCTTTTACATCAACCTCCCCGTCGGCCTGCTCGCTCTGTTCATGGTCAACCTGTTCATTCAGGATCCACCATATATTCGCCATGCTCTTCGTAGCGCGATTGACTACCTCGGCTTCGGCTTCATGGCTATCTGGCTGGGCGCCCTGCAACTGCTGTTGGACAAAGGGCAAGAGGCCGACTGGTTCTCCGCACCGTGGATACGCTGGCTTACAGCCATTTCAGTCCTGGCCCTGATCGGCTTTCTCATCCGCGAATTAACCACCTCCAGCCCGATCGTGCAGCTGCGCATTCTTCGCAATCGCAACTTCGCCATCGGCACCCTGATCACCGCGATCTATGGCTTTGCCCTCTATGGCATGACGGCGATGCTCCCCTTATTCCTGCAAACCCTGATGGGATATCCGGCGCTGTACAGCGGGCTCGCCGTCAGTCCGCGCGGCATTGGCTCCATCGTTTCCATGCTCCTGGTCGGCAGGCTGGTGAATTACATCGACGGACGCCTGTTACTTGCGTTCGGATTCGGCATCCTCGGCTACTCCACCTTCTTACTCAGCCATATCAACCTTGATGTTTCCATCACCTCCATCATCCTGCCGAATCTCCTGAATGGCTTCGCTGGCGGCTTTATCTTTGTGCCGCTTACCATGATGGCGATGAGCGGCCTGCGCAAAGAAGAGATCGGCAATGCAGCCGGCGTCTACAATTTGATGCGCAACATAGGCGGCAGCATAGGCATTGCCACCATTACTACCTGCCTGGTGCGCGGCTCGCAGACTCACCAGACCTATCTCGTGCAGAACATCGTCTCCAGCAGGCCCAGCGTGATGGCATTGCTTCACAGCCTGCAATCTCATTTCAGTGCCGGTGGTGCGGGTCCGTCAACCAGCTACCAGATGGCATTGCGCGCGCTCTACAACAGCGTGCAGCAGCAGGCCATGCTGCTCTCCTATGCGGATGACTTCCGCTTGCTCGCAATACTCTCGCTCGCCTGTATGCCGCTGCTCCTGCTCTTCCGTAAGGCAAAGCGGCATGCAAAGGATGATGGGGTGGAAATCGTCGCGGACTGAGCCCGCACAACGCCTCCCTAGTGCCAGTACCACGTCAACAGCATCGCCAGGATCGAAGTAATCACGCCCGCCATCGCCATTGCAATCGATGAGACCGAGCCCTGCACCTCAGACCGCTGAATCAATGTCGCAGTCCCCATTGCGTGCGATGACGTACCCATCGCCGCGCCCACCGCATGATCGTGCAGAATATGCGCCAGCCGCAAAATAGACGGCCCCACAATGCTCCCCAGCAATCCCGTGATCAATACCATCGCCGCAGTAATTGCAGGATTGCCGTGCAGGTCCTCTGAAACCTGTATCGCAATCGGCGTCGTCACCGACTTTGGCAGAGTCGACATAATCACCTCGTGCGACGCACCCAGCATCCACGCCACCACGCCAGCCACCACCATGCCCACGATCGACCCCGCCAGCACCACCACCATCAGCCGCCGCAGCGAACCCTTCAGTTTCACGCCCTGCTTATACATCGGCACACCCAGCGCAATCGTCGCCGGTCCCAGCAGGTACGAAAAATAATTCCCTCCGATACGATACTGCGCGTACGGAATGCGCAGCACGTAGAGCGCCAGCACCAGCGCGACCGACGCTGTGATCAGCGGATTAGCCCACGGATACCGCCCCTGCACTCGCAGCGATATCCAGTACAACACCACCGTAATCGCCACGGCGAAGACCGGTGTATGCAACGGCGCGATCATCATGCTCATGGCTTGTCCGCCCCGGCCTGCTCTGCCACCTTCGGATCACGCAGCAGAAAATGCGCCAGCCCGCCCGTGGTCAACAGCACCGCCAGCAGACTGAAGACCAGGCTCGCCAGCAGCGCCACTCCATCGCGCCGCAGCTCCGCAGACATCTGCGTCAGTCCTGCCATCAGTGGAATGAAGAGCAGTAGCATATGCCGCACCAGAAAATCCGCGGTGCGCTCCACCCACTTCAGCTTCACGACTTCAGTCGCCAGCGCCAGCGTAAACAGCAGCAACCCCAGCACGCCTCCCGGCAACGGCACACCTAGCCGGTGAAGACCAACTCCAAGCAATTGAAATGCAATAATGATGATGAATCCCAGCATGTAGTTTAAGAATACCCTTACAGAAGTAGATGCACCGCGCTCATCATTGGTGCGTAGCGCGTAGATTTCCAGCCGGGGGTACAGTAATTGCATGCAAACCATCACGATAGGCCCATCCGATAAAATCTTCGTTTTGACTGGCGCCGGCATCAGCGCCGAGAGCGGATTGCCTACCTTCCGCGCCTCAGACGGTCTCTGGGAAGGCCATCGCATTGAAGATGTGTGCACGCCAGAGGCCTGGCAGCGTGACCCTGCCCGCGTGTGGGATTTCTACTCTGCGCGCCGCGCTGCCGCCCAGCATGCGCAGCCGAACCCTGCGCACTGCGCTCTCGCTACACTGGAATCGCAGCTGCCCGGAAGATTTTTTCTCTGCACACAGAACGTCGATGACCTGCACGAGCGCGCCGGTTCCATCCATCTCACGCACATGCACGGCGAACTCGCCATGGCCCGCTGCGAACGCGAGTGTGGCCGCCCTCCCATTCCAGACACCACCATCTACCGCAGTCTCGATGAAGTGGGCCATTGCCCCTGCGGTGGCCGCCTGCGCCCGCACATTGTCTTCTTCGGAGAGATTCCGCTCGATATGGATCGCATTCAGCAGGAGATCAGCCGCGCCACCGTCATGCTCGTCGTCGGCACCTCCGGCTCGGTCTATCCCGCGGCAAATTTTGTAAACTGGGCGCGAGCCGCCGGCGCGCGCACCATCTACGTCGGCCCCGAACCGCCGCTCAACTCCGCATCCTTCACCCACGTCATTGAAGGCAACGCAGGCGCAGCATTACCCGGGCTCTTCGTCGTAGAAAACTAAATCCCCAGCGCGGCTTACGAAGATGCTCAAAAAGTCGTGGATTTGCGAAAATGGTCTCTGCTTTGAAAGAGCGGGACTTTAGTCCCGCTGTAAGCCCAACCGTCTCAATGTGGCTTTAGCCACTATGGGACTGTTACCGCGGAGGATGGACTTTTCAGCGCCCTCTTACGCCATCCGCGACTTCAGCCGGATCATCTCGCCGTCCACCGCAAATCTTCCGTGCCCCTGGTGATGAATCGTCTTCGGATTCTTTTGTGCCGGGTCGATCCATGCCTTCACCACTTCCAGAATGAAAATGTTGTACGGGTTCACCAGGCGCGTCTCAATCACCCTGCATTCCAGGTTGGCAAAACACTCGGCGACTAACGGCGCCTTCACCCGCGCAGCCGGCGCTTGCGTCAGCTTGAATTTCGCAAACTTATCCACGTCGCGGCCAGAGCAATTCCCTATCTTCACCGTCGTAGCTGCCAGCTTTAACGCTGGAATCGCGATCACGCATTCTTTCGTCGCACGCAGCGCCGCAAAGCTGTAATCGCCGCTGCTCACCACGCATGCAACCAGTGGCGGCTCGAACTCCACCATCATGTGCCACGACATCGTCATCACATTCGCATGGCCATTGCGCGCTGTCGTCAGCAACACCACCGGCCCCGGCTCCAGCAACTGGTAAACCTTTGAGAGTGGTAGGTTTTTCATCAGCATGCACCCCAATTCACTACACACAGCTCTGTAATTCTTTTGTACGCGCATTGTATCCCCCGCCATATCGCGTAAGAATCCTCCTGACATTGTTTGCACGTCTCTCGCGCCGTCTCCATTCCCCAGATGATTGCCCCTGCGCGCAAACCACGCCGTAAGCGCGGAGGCAAGCCATGAACGTGCTGCTCATCTATCCCCGTTTCCCTGATACCTTCTGGAGCTTCAAGCACGCCATCTCCTTCCAGGGAAAACGTGCGGCCCAGCCCCCACTCGGATTGATGACCGTCGCCGCGCTGCTTCCTGCCACCTGGCAAAAGCGTCTGGTCGATACCAATGTCGATCCATTGCGCGATGCCGATCTCGACTGGGCCGATGTTGCGTTCATCAGTGGCATGCATGTCCAGCATCAGCATCTTCTGGCCATCGTCGCGCAATGCCGTGCCCGCGCTCTGCGCATTGTCATCGGAGGCCCCATCACCAGCAGCATGTCCGCAGCCGAGCTGCAGGCTGACCATATTGTGATCGGTGAAGCCGAGGAAATCATGGACACGCTCGCGCACGATCTCGAAACCGGATCAGCCCGTGCCGTCTATGAAGCGGCACAGCGGCCTGCGATGACGCGCAGCCCCCTCCCCGATCTCAGCCTCATCAACATGAAGCGCTACAACACCATGACCGTGCAGTATTCACGTGGCTGCCCCTTCAACTGCGAGTTCTGCGACATCATTGAGATCTACGGTCGCCAGCCCCGCACCAAGTCGGTGCCCCAGGTTCTTGCCGAACTTGAACAACTGCATCAGACTGGCTGGCGCGATGCCGTCTTCATCGTCGACGACAACTTCATCGGCAACAAAAAGAACGCCAAAGAGCTGCTGCGTGCCATTGCAGAATGGCGTAATACCCGTGGCCAGCCCTTCCGCTTCATCACCGAAGCATCCCTCAACCTTGCCGACGATTTGGAACTGCTCCAACTCATGAAAGATGCCGGCTTCACCTCCGTCTTTCTCGGCATTGAAACTCCCGATGAAGCCAGCCTGATCGCAAATCATAAGCTGCAGAACACCCGTCGAGACCTGTTGGAGAGCATTCAGTTCATCCAAAGCTACGGCATGGAAGTGATGGGCGGCTTCATCCTCGGCTTTGATACCGACCGCGAAGACGTCTTCGACCGCATGGTGGAGTTCATCCAGAAGAGCGCGATTCCCGTCGCCATGGTGGGACTGCTCCAGGCCATGCCCGGCACACAACTCTTCCGCCGCTTGCGCAGTGAGGGCCGTATTCTCGATGCAGGCGGCGGCAACAACACCGATTGCAACCTCAACTTTCTTCCCCGCATGGACGCAGCCCGCCTCGTCGCCGGATATCGCTCCGTGCTACAGCGCATCTACTCCCGCGATGCCTACTACCATCGCGTCAGAATGTTGATGCACCGCTGCCAGCAGGATCGCAGCGGCCGCCTGACCTATGCGAACCTGCGCGCGTTTTTCACCTCCATCGTGCGCCTGGGTCTGCTCGATAAAGGCCGTCTCAGCTACTGGAAGTTTCTCCTGGCCACAGCCCTGCGCTACCCACGCTCCCTCGGCGTGGCCATGACGCTCGCCGTCAAGGGCTATCACTTCCAGATCATGACCGAGCGCCTGATGGAACTCGAATCTTGAATCAGAACTTGATGCGCGCCGCCACTTGCAGCAGCCGTGGTGGCGACGAGCTCTGCGCACGCTCCGCTACAACCAGAGTTCAGCGGCCATATAATGAGGAATCGCATCCAAGAGGCTGTGTGTTGCATTGAATGTGGATCACATACGCGCCGCTTTCTCACTGTCCAATCAACCAGCCTCGAATCAATCAGATGAATTCTTTCCCCTACCCCAATCGCCGCAGCTTGCTATCTCTTCTGCTGGCGCTCGCCGTTCCCTGCTCGATTCAAGCTCAAAACCTCTCGGAACGCGCTCAGCCCATCCCCCCTGTCCGCGCGAAGCATGCCATGGTGGTCACCATCCACCACGAAGCCACGGATGCTGGCGTCGCCATCCTGAAGCAGGGTGGCAACGCCGTAGACGCAGCCGTAGCCGTCGGCTTTGCCCTCGCCGTCGTCTATCCCCCAGCTGGCAATATTGGCGGAGGCGGCTTCATGCTGGTGCGCCTCCATAACGGCGCCACCCACTTCCTCGACTATCGCGAAAAAGCCCCCGCCGCCGCATCGCAAGACATGTATCTGGATGCTGCCGGCAATGTCATCCCCAACAAAAGCATCGTCGGTCCCCTCGCCGTCGGCGTACCCGGCACAGTCGCCGGATTAGCCTATGCGCAGGCCCACTACGGACGCTTGACGCTCAAGCAAGACATGGCCCCCGCCATCCGCCTCGCAACCGAGGGCTACGTGCTCTCGCCGGATGAGGCCGCAGCCTTCCACTCCCGCAGCCTCACCAGGTTCGCCGCCTCCGCACGCATCTTCCAGCGCAACGGCAACTTCTACAAACCGGGCGACACCTTCCGCCAGCCCGAGCTCGCCGCCACGCTCACCCGCATCGCCAACGATCCCGCGGAGTTCTACCACGGCGCCATGGCGCGCCAGATCGCCGCCTTCATGTCCGCGAATGGCGGCATCCTCACCGCCGCCGACCTCGCCGCCTATCAGGTCAAAGAGCGCGCTCCGCTGACCGGCAACTATCGCGGCTACCAGGTCATCACCGCCCCGCCGCCCTCCTCTGGCGGCATCGCTCTGCTCGAAACCCTCAATATCCTCTCCGGCTACAACCTCGCCGCCATGGGCGACCGCACGCCGCAGCAGATCCACTACATTACCGAAGCCTTCCGCCGCGCCTACATGGACCGCACAGACTACCTCGGTGACCCGGACTTCACCACGCTCCCGCTGCAGCAGCTTGCGTCCCCAAAGTATGCAGCCGCCTGGCGCTCCAGCATCTATCCCGTCAAGCCCACCCCCTCAGCCACGCTCGTGCGCCCCGCCGGCTTCATCCCCGAGCCACCCCGCCCTGCCACCTCCAAACAGCCCACTGAAACCACCCACTTCTCCATCGTCGATGCCGACGGCAACGCAGTCTCCAGCACCTACACCCTCAACAACAGCTTCGGCTCCGCCGTCACAGTCGATGGTCTCGGCTTCCTGCTGAACGACGAGATGGACGACTTCAGCGCGAAGATCAATACCCCAAACATGTTCGGCCTCATTCAGAGCCCCGCAAACGCCATCGATCCCGGCAAGCGTCCACTCAGCTGCATGACGCCCACCATCGTGCTGCAGCATGGCAGGCTCCGCCTCCTGCTCGGCTCGCCCGGCGGAGCCACCATCATCTCCACCGTGGCAAACGACCTCATCAGCGTGCTCGACAACGGCCTCGACATCCAGCAGGCAGCAGACGCACCCCGCTTCCACCATCAGTACCTGCCGGACGAACTACAGATCGAGAAGAACTTCCCCGCTGCCACTGCCGCCACGCTCGCGGCCACCGGCTATCACGTAGTCCGCGCCGGTGCATTAGATGAGAAGAATCCCGGCCTATGGGGCGACAGCGAGCTCATCGCCATCGATCCCGTCACCGGCGAACTCTCCGCCGGCCACGACCACCGGCACCATTTCGGGAAAGCCGCTGGCTACTGAAGCTGCCTTCACACCAGCTAACCGCTTTAATTTGGCTTTTTCACGCATATTTCTTAATCAAAATTACGTTTTCTGAGCTATAAACAGGAATGACGCGACTACACGTTTCCTCCCACCTTTCCGCAAAGGTGCTTTCTGCCCTTTTCCTTCTGCTCGTCTCGCTCTCCACCCTTTCAGCACACGCGGCAGGCTCCAGTTCGCTTGTCATCAGCCAGCTCTATGGCGGTGGTGGAAACACAGGTGCCACCTACACCAACGACTACGTCGAGATATTTAACCGCAGTACTTCTGCCGTCTCGCTCTCCGGCTATTCTCTGCAGTACGCCTCCGCGACTACCACGGGTACAGCCAGCGGCGTAACCGTTCTGAACACGGTAACCATTCCCGCCGGTGGATACTATCTGGTTGAGCTCGCAACCGGCGGTGCGAATGGCGTTGCCATCCCCACCACACCGGATCAGATCAATCTCACCGTGAATATGAGTGCCACAGGTGGTCGCGCTTACCTCGTCAACGGAACCACCGCGCTGTCCGGCTCTGCACTTTGTGGCGACCCCAGCATCATTGACTGGGTCGGCTTCGGCACCACGCCTGTCTGCGCTGAAGGTTCGCCCAGCAGTAACGCCAGCGCAGCCCCCGCGCCCAGCATTACGACCATGGATCTTCGCGGCGGTTCGGGTTGCACAGACACCGATGTCAACTCCGCCGACTTCACCGTCGCAACCCTCGGTAGCCCTCTCCCCCACAATTCATCTTCAGCGGCCCACTCCTGCACCGCTACCCCCACCGCCACCACCACCTTCACCCCCGCATCCATCACCCAGGGTTCATCCTCTCTGCTCACGGTCGCAGTCGCTAACGCAGGCACCGTCAGCAGCGTCACCGCCAATCTCTCTGCGCTTGGCGGAAGCTCCACCCAGCCTCTCTATGACGACGGCACCCACGGCGACGCCACCTCTGGCGACGGCACCTACTCCTTCACCGTCTCCACATCTTCGTCCCTGGCAACCGGCCCCTACACCGTCACGCCAACCGTGACATCAGGAACCTCCGTCACCGCGACCACCGCCACGCTCACCGTCACCACCAGCGTTGTCGCTACCGCCATCCACACCATCCAGAAGACCCCGGCGACCTACCTCGGCACCGTGGTGAACGTCAGCGGCATCGTTACTGGCGTCACCAGCAACGGCTTCTACCTCCAGGCGAAAGACTCTGACGCCGATACCGACCTCACCACCTCCGAGGCCATCTTCGTTAAGACCGGCACCACGCTTCCAGCCGCTGCCGTCGTCGCCAACAACGTCCAGCTTCTTGGCACTGTTGCCTACTCCCAGCCCTCAGCCACAAGCTATATTGCCCAGGCTCTCGAACTCGACAGCCCCACCGGCTACAACATCCTTCTCACCGGTCAGACGCTGCCCACTGCCATCACCCTCACCTCCACCAACCTGAGCCCCACCGGCAGCGCCACCCAGCTCCTGCAGTATCAATCCATGCGCGTCACCGCGCCCTCGCTCACCGCCACCTCCGGCACCGGCGGAACCCTCACTGAAACCGCTGCAACCTACACCACCACCGGCCAGTTCTATGCTGTCCTCACCGGCGCCGCCCGTCCCTTCCGCGCAATCGGCGCGGATTCTCGCGACGCTGCACCCACCGCCGGCTCGCCTGCCAGTTGGACGCGCTGGACCGCGCCCACCAATCTCCTGCTCGTGGATAGCTCCGCCCTCGGCGGCACGCCCGTGCTCGACATAACCACCGGCGCCATCCTGGCGCCCACCACCGGCGTGCTCGATTACACCACCGGCCAGCCTGCCCTCCTCATCTCCTCCGTCACCGCCGAGCGCCCAGTCGTCACCGCCGGCTCACCCGGCACCACAGCAACCTCCGCTGCCTCCACGCAGCTCAGCGTCGCTACGCTCAACATGCAGCGCTTCTATGACACTGAGACCACCGTCACCGGAGCCGTCACCGTCACCAGCGCCGGCTACACTCTGCGCCTTGCCAAGGCGTCCAATGCCATCCGTAATGCCCTTGGTACGCCGGATGTGATCGCCCTGCAGCAGGTCGAAAGCGCAGCCGAGCTCGCCACACTCTCCAGCCAGATCTCGACCGATGCAGTCGCCGCCTCGCAAACCGACCCTGCCTACGTCGTCACCATGGGCGCCATCGGCCCGAACGGCTACGGCGAAGCCTTCCTCACCAAGCCCTCCAAGGTCACGGTCAGCGGCAGCGGCAATCTCGCCCAGGGCGGTTGCGGTTCGTACTGCTACACCGACCCCATTACCAACACCAACAAAGCCATCTGGGATAACAACCCGCTCTACATCAATGCCAAGGCCCTTCGCGGCAGCGTTCCCAGCAACGCATACGGTATTTACATCGTCAATGCCGAGCTCCTGCCCACCACGGGCATCAACAGCAACACCGTCAGCGGCCTCTCCACGGTCGGCGCCGGTGTCCGCGCCAAGCGTCTCGCCCAGGCACAGCAGCTTGCCGGCAGCGTCATCGCGTTGGGCACAAGCCAGCCCATCATCGTCGCTGGCAATCTGAACGCCTACGAGTTCTCTGACGGCTATGTCGATGTGCTCGGCATCCTCACCAATTCGCAGGTCGCGTCCAACACCGTCGTCGCTTACAGCACCTCCACCTACGCCACCACCCTTACCAATCTCGTTCCGTCGCTCACCTCCACCAACCGCTACACGGTGAATGAGAACGGCGTGGCCGACGCGCTGGACCACATCCTCGTCACCTCCAACATGCCCATCGGCACCACACTGCAGGCCGTGCACATTGATTCCGACTTCAACGCGACGGCGCGCAATACCTCCACCACGCCCAACCGCACCAGCGATCATGATGCGCTGGTAGCGACCGTGCAGGTGCCGCAGCTTGCCGCCGCGCTCTCCTTCAACCCGCCGCTCTCTTCGACCGTCACTTTTAGTTCGCAGGCGGTAGGCACCAGCAGCGCCTCCAAACCGGTCGTCGTGACCAACACAAGCACCACTACGGCGATCACCATCACCAGCATCGTAGCCAGCGCGGGATTCTCGCAGACCAACAACTGCGGCGCGTCCATCGCTGCTCTCGGCACCTGCACCATCAACATCACTTTCTCGCCCACATCCGCCGGCACACCCACCGGAACCGTCGTCCTGACGGACACCGACGTCACCGGAACCCAGACCATCTCGCTCAGCGGCACCTCTTACAACCTGGCCACCACGACCACCACCGTCACCGCGTCGCCCACCGCTCCCGTCTTCGGGCAGACGGTCACGCTCACCGCGACCATTCCCGGCAACGGCACCACGGTTCCCTCTGGCACGGTCACGTTCAAGGATGGCGCAACCACCCTCGGCTCCGCCATCACCCTCACAGCCGGAACCAGTAGCAGCACAGCCTCCTACACGGCCACCGGACTCACAGCGGCGACGCACTCTATCACCGCCGTCTACTCGGGTGATTCCACCTTCGCCACTTCCACTGGAACGCTCTCGCTCGTGGTCGCTCCGGTCTCCACCAGCACATTCGTCACCATCTCACCGGCATCCGCTGGCACGGGTAACCCCGTCACCTTCACCGCAAACGTGTCTGCCAATCTGGGCACACCCGGAGGCACCGTACAGTTCTACGATGGCTCCGCCATCATTGGCGCGGTACAAACCCTAGTAGCCGGTGCAGCCTCCTACACCACCAGCACGCTTGCCCTGGGCACGCACAGCATCACTGCGGTCTACTCTGGCGCTACCGGGACCACCATCTACCCGGCCTCCACCAGCACGGCCGTATCCATCACCATCCTCCAGTCAGACTTCTCCATGACCCTCGCCAACACGCAGTTGATTGTCGGCGGCAGCATCAAGTCCGCCAGCACCGGCATCTCCATCGTGGCAGTGAACGGTTTCACTTCGCCGATCACCTTTACCTGCACCGGCCTGCCTGCCAGCTCCACCTGCGTCTTCGCTCCTGCCACGGTCACGCCTGCCGGATTCGCGTCCAGCACGTTGACCATCGTCACCAATGCCGCCGCTAACCATGCTCCCCACTTCGGATTCCGTGGTAGTGAAACTGTCGCCTTTGCCTTCACCCTGCTGCTCGCGCCGTTTGCCTTCCGCAAGCGCCGTTCAGCGCTGCGGCTGCTGGCGCTCGCGGTTCTTCTCATCGCCGGCATGCAGGCCCTCACCGGCTGCGGCAGCGG
Organism: Acidobacteriaceae bacterium; assembly: GCA_031296355.1. The sequence goes on along the minus strand of JARLFX010000030.1, from coordinate 5,365 downwards.
TGTTACACCCTCCGGAACCAATACCGTTACCGTCACCGCCACCAGCGTCAGTGGCACCGTTCACACCGCAACCGTCACGTTGATCACCCAGTAGATTGCATCAAACCAATCAGCCCGTCAGTATCTGCGTCCAACTTCGCAGCTTCTGGCGGGCTGGTTTGTGTCTATATGCCGCTTTTGGGGTATATCATCGCCCCATTCGTGTATTGACCATCTTGCTGAATCAATAGAAGGTTAGAGTTGTGAAATCGTTTATGAGCACGCAGCCCCTGATGACGCGAGCCGTCCGGCTGCTTTTAACCGTCTGCGGCATGTTTCTGTTGTTCCAGTTCATCAGCATCTACCTGAGCTGGCCAAAGCAGCTCATCGTCGGCGTCATCAGTATCACCGTCGTCATTCTGCTCAACCGTCTCAGCCGCTCGCAGCTGGTGACCATTGCGCTCATGCTACTCTCGCTCGCCGCCACCATGCGCTACGGCTGGTGGCGCATCCGCACCATCGCACAATTCTTTACCGATGAATCCAACGACCGCCTCACCATCAATGCCGTCCTGATGCTTCTCCTCGTCTCCGCAGAGGCCTACACCACCATCATCATGGTGCTGGGCTATATGCAGACCTGCGCTCCGCTCCGCCGCAAGCCCTATCCTCTTCCGGCAGACGTCTCTCTCTGGCCGCATGTCGATGTGCTCATTCCCACCTACAACGAGTTGCTCTCTCTCGTCCGCTACACCGCGCTCGCTGCGATTAATATTGACTATCCCCCTGAGAAGCTGCACGTCTACATCCTCGACGACGGCAGCCGTGAAGATTTTCGCGCCTTTGCCGAGGAAGCCGGTATCGGCTACATCACCCGCACCGAGCATAATCACGCCAAGGCAGGCAACATCAATCACGCACTCACATTGATGAAGTCCCCACTCGTCGCCATCTTCGATTGCGACCATGTGCCGACGCGCAGTTTTCTCCAGGTTACAGTCGGCTGGTTTCTTGCAGATAAGAAACTGGCGATGCTGCAGACGCCGCACTTCTTCTATTCGCCTGATCCCTTCGAGCGGAACCTGCTCCAGTACAAGACCATCCCCAACGAGGGCGAACTCTTCTACGGCGTCATTCAGGATGGCAACGACCTCTGGAACGCCACCTTCTTCTGCGGCTCCTGCGCCGTCATCCGCCGCACTGCGCTGGATGAGGTCGGCGGCATCGCCGTCGAAACCGTCACGGAAGATGCCCATACCTCCCTGCGCATGCAGAATCGCGGATGGAACACCGCCTACATCAACCTTCCGCAAGCCGCCGGGCTCGCCACCGGAACGCTCTCTGCCCACGTCGGCCAGCGCATCCGCTGGGCGCGCGGCATGATCCAGATCTTCCGCATAGACAACCCGCTGCTCAATACCGGCATGAAGTTTACCCAGCGCCTCTGCTACTTCAATGCCATGATGCACTTCCTGTACGCCGTGCCGCGCCTCATCTTTCTCTGCGCTCCGCTCGCCTACATGGTCTTCGGCCTCACCATCATCCCCGGCTACTGGGTCGCGATTCTTGCGTATGCCATGCCCCACCTCGTCCTCTCCAGCATCACCAACTCACGGGTGCAGGCAAAGCATCGCCACTCCTTCTGGAATGAGATCTACGAGACGGTACTCGCCCCCTACATTCTTCTGCCCACGCTGCTCGCTCTCATCAATCCCAAGCTCGGCAGCTTCAATGTGACAGACAAAGACAGCACCCTGACCGAGACCCGCTTTGATCGCCACATTGCCGCCCCCACCACATGGCTGCTTGCCCTCAACTTCCTGGGCATTTGCATGACGCCCTACCGCCTGCACTTCACCGATCCCGGCCACTACGGAACGGTCCTCAGCAACCTGGTATGGATCTTCTTCAACATGGTCATCCTCGGCGTTGCGGGTGCCGTCGCCAACGAGCAGATGCAGCGTCGCAGTTCGGTCCGCATTCCAGCCAAACTGGATGTCAAAGTCTCCTTCCCCGATGGTCGGCATCTCGACGGCGTGACCCGCGATATCTCTGTCGGCGGCACCGCCATCGACTTTTCCCATGCAGTCGATGTGCCCACCGGCGCGACCGTGCAGGTCGCCTTCCCCGATCAAACGGGCGATGCAAAGGTCTCCGCGACCGTTGCCGCCAGAATGGGCGATGAGCTGCGCCTGCAGTTTGTCGCTCCTGCCATCGCCGATCAGGAAACCCTCACCCGCGCCATCTACTCCCGCGCAGACTCTTGGATGTACTCGCGCGAACACATCGAAGCGGATCGCCCGCTGGTCAGCCTCGCCCGCGTCGTTCGCCTCTCCTTCACCGGCTTCCACCAGGTTCTTCGTGGCCTGCTTCCCGCCCGCAAAGCCCGCGCCGCCTCCATCCTGCTCTTCTCTGTGCTCGCGCTCTCGCATCGCGTTGGCAGCGCGCAGATCCCCGGTGCCGTTGCCCCACAGTCCACCATTCAGGTGCCGCCCTTCACCCCGCTCACCGCCGCGCCGCTAGACCCCCTCGCTCCCCAGCTCACCGCGGCCTCCGCCAACGACATTATTACCTTGAAGGAGATGGGCTCGCAGCGCGGCATTGAGATGCGCGGTCCTCACTCCTTCTACTCGCAGCGTTTCGTTCTGCCTCTCAACCGCGTTCCCCGCCGCGCCGCCATCGAGATCAGCTACCACTTCAACCCGCTGATCCTCGCCCAAACCGGCTCCATCAAGGTTCTTATAAACGGCCTCCCCGTCGGCACTATCGAGCCACCGCTGCACGCGCAGTCTCCCAGCGAATTCGGCTTCACCGCGCTCTCTGTTCCCGCGGAGCAATTGACCCGCAACAACGACATCACTTTTGAATTCACCGGCAGCACCGCGCTCCAGCCTGACGGTTCCGTACACTCCGCCGTGCTTGCCGTCATCGGCGCCTCATCCCGCGTACTCGTCGCCGGAGATGCGGTTCCGCTCAAAACCGATCTCGGCCTGCTGCCCCTGCCCTTCTTTGATCCCGATCTGCAGACCACCACCACCATTCCCTTCGTCTTTCTCGCGCCGCCCAATCCGGAGACCCTGCGCGCCGCCGGCATCGTCGCCTCCTGGTTCGGCATTCAGGCCAGCACGCGCCCCGTACACTTCACCGTCTCCATCGGCCAGATTCCCCAAGGCAACGTCATCGTCTTCACCAACCAGGGCGCATCCCAGGCTTCCACGCTCGGCATCCCCGCCGGCGGCCCCTCCCTGAGCATTCGCCCCAACCCTTCTGACGCACAGGGCAACGCGCTCATTCTCGCCGGCGACGACGACACACAGCTTCTGCTGGCCGCTCGCAGCCTCGCCTTGATGACCATCTCCCATCCCGGTCCCGGCGATCCCGGTCCATCACTCGGCGAATCCGCCCGCCTCTCTGACTTCGCATTGCCCGCGCCCCGCAAACCAGACGACGCTCCGCGCTGGCTCACCACAGACAAGCTCACTTCGCTCTGGAGCTACAGCTCCGAGCAGGCCATGCAGTCCAACGGCTCCGCCCCCATCCCCGTTTACTTCCGCGTTCCGCCCGATCTTTACTACGGCGAAACTCAGAACCTCAATCTCCGCCTGAACTACCGCTACAACGCCACCCCGTTGGCCCAGGGTTCCGCCCTTCGCGCCTTCGTCAATGGTGGCCTGATCAACGAAGCCCCCCTGCCGCCGGGCAACGATTTTACTGACCGTCACCGCACCGTCGTCACTCCTGTCGCTGTCCTGCGCCCTTTCGGCAACACCCTACTCTTCAACTTTGATTTCGTGCCGCTGCATCCCAATGACCCCGGCCAGGCTGCCTCGCAGAAGCTGCAGGGCGCCATCTTGGAAAACTCCTCGCTCGACATCCGCGGCCTGCACCACTGGGCGCGCATGCCCAACCTTGAGCTCTTCGCCAACGCCGGCTTCCCCTTCACCCGCAAAGCCGACCTCGCAGACACCACCATCGTCATGCCTCCGCAGCCAAACTCCAGCGAAATTGCCCTCCTGCTCTACATGATGAGCCACTGCGGCATGCAGACCGGATATCCCGCTCTCCGCGTACAGGTCGTCGGCCCCGATGCCGTCATGCGCAGCGATCAGGATTACCTTATTCTCGGTGGCGCCGCCGATCAGCCCGCCTTCGCCTCGCTGGATCCAACCCTCCCCGTCACCATGGACGCTGACGGTGTCCACCTCAAAGACCAGACCAGCTATCTCGCCACCCTGAACAAGACCTGGCTCAAGTGGACCCGCCGCACCGTCGACGAACCCACCAACATCAACGGCGCGCCCGATCTCATGATCGAAGGCCTCGAATCCCCGTACTTCGCCGGTCGCTCCATCGTCCTCATGGAGCTCCGCAACGACAACGCTGTGAATGAATTCGCCGATGTCTTCCTGGAGCGCTCACAGTCCAGCGATATCTCCCACTCCGTCAGCCTCCTGCGTAACGGCAAATTCACCTCCTACGATGTCGCCCACGCCACCTACCACGTCGGCTACATCTCCACCTACGCACTCATGCGCCTCTGGATGGCAGAGCACTTCTGGATGCTGCTCATCCTCGTAACCCTCTTCGGCCTCATCACTGCCAGTTGGATTCACGATTATCTCGTATGGCTCGCGGAAAACCGCCTGCGCGTCGATCCAGCGGCTTGATTGGTGATATTCGGCACTGCCCTCTCACTCTCTCAGCGATATAATTTCTTCAGTGAGCTGACCGCATAGCTTTCGTCGCGGACTTCAGGCTCCAGCGCTTCGCTGCATGAAGTGCTGCATCAAAGCAAGCTACGGACTCCAAAGGAGCGGGCATGTTCAATGTGGTAACCATTGCAAGAGAGTATGGCAGCGGTGGCGCAGACATCGGGCGCAAGGTAGCCGACCTGCTAGGCTGGGAGTGCATCGATAAGCAGATCATCGAGCACGCCACCCAGCAGGAAAAAGTAGATCGCTCCTGGGCAGAGAGCGCCGACGAGCGCTCCTACGCCTGGTGGGAGCGCGTCATGTACGGCTTCCGCAACGGTGATCCCTCCATGGACCTCGGCGCGACCACCCCACTGCCGGTTGACTACGACCTCATGCAGAAAATGACCGCCAGCTTTATCCAGCAGGCGGCGAATACCGGCAAGTGCGTCATCATCGGACGCAGCTCACAATGCATCTTGCGCCGTCATCCCCATGTACTTCACGTCGCCATCTATGCGCCGCTCACTGAGAAGCTGGAGCGCATGAAAATTCGCCATCCGCACGAGAAAGATCTGCGCGGACTATTGGAAAAAAGAGATGCGGACCGCGCGCGCTACATCCAGACCTACTACAAGTGCGACGGCCAGAACCATCGTCTCTACCATCTTTGCCTCAATAGCACGATGGGCATC
>JARLFX010000237.1 GCA_031296355.1 Acidobacteriaceae bacterium | reverse complement strand
CCCCAAAACCCCAAAACCCCAAAACCCCAAAACCCCAAAACCCCTTGCGGCGTGCACATTTTGTGAGCAGCACTCAAAGTGTGTCTCAATACACTGCTGCTCTGCTAATATCGTCACGCAACCCTCCATAAGTGTCTGTGGTGAGTTGTTGAGCGGGTACGGGGTGACTTAAGCCGCCTGCTCGGACTTGGCCAGGACCTTCATGGCCTCGGCGATCCACTTGTCCAGCTGCGCCGGGTTCCTTATGATGTTCTGCAGCTGGTCCACCTCCATCTCCAGCAGCATTCCCGTGATCTTTGCCGCGTTAGCCGGATTCTTCATCTCCACCAGCGGGTATAGGTACTCTCCCAGCTGCTCCTTGTCGTTAGGTAGTTCTCTGACAGGAGCTTCGGGGGCTGGGACGGGCATGGCCATGGGCGGCGGGGCCTGGTACTGTCCGGCCATCTGGGGCGGCGGCATCATCGGCATAACCATGGGCGGCATGCCTGCGGGCGGGTACATTCTGCCACGGCCGCGGCCCCCGTATCCGGGCCTTCTCTGTCGCGGGAACGCTCCTGGATATCCGTAGGGTGGCGGCATCCCGTACATTCCGAAACCGGGACGTGGGCCTGGGAACGGCATCATGTAGTAGCTGCTGATGCGTGCCACTCTGTCCTCCTTGCGTTCGGCTATGGCAACGTAGAGAATGCGGCCGAGGATCTGCTTGGTGCTGGCAGCGGCCATTGCGTTTCTTGCCTCGTCCTTGTTGCTGAAACAGACGAAGCCGAAGCCACGAGACTTCATTTCGGCCTTGCCGCTGGCGAGGTCGGTGCGCTTTTCCACCATCACTCGGGCCGATAGCACCCGGCCAAACTCTTCGAACCCTTTCTTCAGTTTCTCGTCATTAATATCTTCTGGGAGCTCCTTGACGTAGAGGTTGCAGTCCTTGAAGGTCTTGAGACGTTCCTCGCGGATCTGGCGTCTGTGGTCCTCCTTGGAGAGCGCTTTGCAGATGTACAGACTCTGTCCCTCGAGCACATGGTTGCGGAGCTTTTCCTCGGCGTTGCGGGCGTCCTCTACCTTCTTGAAGCAGACAAAGCCGAATCCGCGGTTCTCTTTGGCGTCCTGCGTATCCTTGATCACCACTGCGCTTATGATCTCTCCGTACGGCGCGAACAGCTCGGTCATGTCCTTGTTCGTGAATTTCTTAGGAATGCTCTTCACGAAGAGGTTGTTGTAGCGGCTGAGGATTGCGCTGCGGGCCTCACGCGCCTTGAACGGCTGGACTTCGACCTTGCTGCCCTTGAGCTCCTTTCCGTTGCCCTCGGCGAGAGCCTTGTCGGCGCCCTCCTTGTTCTCGAACTGCACGTAGCCGTAGCCCTTGCACTGATTGTTTGTGTTGTATTTGACGCGGCACGAGAATATTTTTCCGAAGGCGGAGAAGAAGTTGAAGACGTCGATCGACCGAGTCTCGCCCGACAGGTTCTTCACGAAGATATTTCCCGTGACCTTGTCGCGCACGCCGCCGGGCCTATAGGGGGCCAGATGCAGCTCTCCGCTCAGGAGGTCGGTGTAGTTCACGCACTTGACCGCCTTTTCGCCTATTCCCTCCCGTTACTCCCCCGGGCCATACAGTCCTCAGTATCCGCAAACTCTATGATGGCCAGGCCCTTCGACTTAAAGGTTTGGTAGTCGCGAAGGATCATGACGGACTTGACGCGCAGGGACTTGTCGATGCGCTCAATATGTTTGGTGAGTGCCTCCTCGTCCGCCTCCGCCGGCAGTCCCGACGCGAACAGCTTCGTCGAGCTCATTTGTTGGCTCGTCATCTTTCCTCCTTAGATAATAATAGGCCATTAGTAATAGAGGATATTATAGCCATTGCTACCCGCTCCTCACAATATCGCCCTCACTCCACACTCTGTCTACTGCTACTCCCACTGTCACACTCCGT
>JARLFX010000029.1 GCA_031296355.1 Acidobacteriaceae bacterium | reverse complement strand
TTCCCCCTACGTCACATCTACGGAGACAAGCGCAATGGCAAAAGGTGTCAACAAAGTTCTTCTTCTCGGCAACGTCGGCAAGGATCCTGAGATCCGCGCCACCGCAGGCGGCATGACCATCGCCACCTTCTCACTCGCCACGGCAGACCGCGCCAAAGGCACGGATGGCCAGTGGACAGACAAGACCGAATGGCACAATCTCGTCGCCTTCCAGCGCACTGCTGAGATCGTTCGCGACTACGTCAAGAAGGGTACGCAGCTCTTCATCGAAGGCAAGATTCAGACCCGCTCCTGGGATGACAAAGAGACCGGCGCGAAGAAGTACCGCACCGAGATTCTAGTCAACGAGCTCACCCTGCTCGGCAGCAAGTCCGGCGGCAGCGAGGGCGGCGGCGGCTACACCAAGAGCAACACTGCATCCTTCGATCAGCGCGCCCCCGTGGCCGCGGAAAATTACCCTGACCCCGGCATCACCGACGAAGACATTCCCTTCTAACCCCGCATTATGGCCAACCTCCCCGCCACGCAGCTGAGTGACAAGTCGCGCGTCGAAGCCTTCTCTGACGGCGTCTTCGCCATTGCACTCACGCTGCTGGTGCTGGAGATTCACGTACCCCACCTCCCCGGCCCCATCACCGGCCACGCGCTTCTGCTCGCGCTCGCGCAGCTTTGGCCATCGCTCCTGGCCATGGTCTTCAGCTTCTTTGTCGTACTCAGCATGTGGTACACCCACCACCAGCTCATGCACTGGGTCCGCGGCGTAGACAAATGCTTTCTCTTCGCCAATGGATTCCTGCTGCTCATCGTCTCCTTCGTCCCCTTTCCCACCGCCGTGCTGGCAGAGTATCTGGATACTCCCGCCCGCTCCGGCGCGGTCGCGCTCTACTGCGCCACCTTCATCTTTGTCGCTGTCTCGCATCTGTTGTTGTTGCGCACCATTATTTCCAACCGCCGCCTGCTGCACGCCGATGTTCCTGATGAGCGCATAGCGGCCGTGCAGCGTGCTTACACCTTCGGCCCCTTCGCCTACCTGTTGCTGCTTGCGCTCAGCTTCCGCATGCCCTACCTGGCCCTGACCCTTACCTTCTCCATGTGGGTCCTCTGGCTTGGCCTCAGCTACGGCATCCGCAACCAGGAATCGCAATCCCAGCTACACTAATTCCATGCTCGACGAACTCGAATTCCGCAATCACGCTGACGAGCAACTCCTGAAACTGAAGAACGCCCTCATGGATGCGGAAGAGGACGGCGGCTTCGAAGCAGAGGAGCAGAACGGCGTACTCAACGTGCTCTTCCCTCACGGCACCAAGTTCGTCTTCACCCCCAACGCCCCCGTCCGCCAGGTGTGGATCTCCGCCCTCACCACCAGCTTCAAACTGGATTGGGATGCCTCCGCTAGTGCCTTCGTCCTGCCAAAGACCGGCGAAGACCTTCTGACACTCACCTCGCGCCTGCTACGTGAGCAGACCGGCAACGAAGCCATCTCGCTACAGTAGCCCCCGCCACTTTGCCGCGACGCATCAGCACCGGTTCGAAAATTTAATTCCGCACCACTTTTTCCTCTGTTCTGGTCCAACCAATCGTTATACTGCGCTCACGGGACCGTATATGAAGCTATCTGTGTGCATCATCACCCTCAATGAAGAAGCAAACATCGAACGCACACTCGCGTCCGTTGCCTTTGCCCATGAGGTGATCGTCGTCGATTCGGGGTCCACAGATCGCACGGTCGAAATTGCACGCGCCTGCGGTGCTCAGGTCTTCTACGAACCCTGGGCCGGCTTCGCTCGGCAGAAGAACTCCGCCATCGACAAATGTACCGGCGACTGGATTCTCTCGCTCGATGCGGATGAAGAGCTAAGCCCCGCGCTGCAGTCGCAGATTCGCGTCCTCCTGCCCAGCCGCCACAACTACGAGGCCTACAGCATCCCCCGCCGCAATCTCTTCCTCGGCCGCTGGATCAAGCATGGCGGCTTCTATCCTGACCGCAAGCTGCGCCTCTTCAAACGCGGCTCGGCATACTTTGAAGACCGCCCCGTGCACGAGACCATGGTGCTGAGCGGCGCTTACACCAATCTTGATTGCGACATCCTGCACCACGCCTACCCATCGCTCAACGGCTACATCCGCCAGATGAACCACTACAGCACGCTGGGCGGAGAGATACTGGTCAGCCAGGGCAAGATCAGCCGCTGGTGGCCGGTCTTCGTCTTCAATATCTTCCTGCGCCCCACCTGGACGTTCTTCTGGAACTACTTCATCCGCCTCGGATTTCTTGACGGTCGCGAAGGCATGCTGCTGCACCTTTATCACAGCGGCTACGTGAGTTGGAAGTATGCCAAGGCATGGCGTCTCGGCGGCATCGCCGGCAAGACCCACAAGAAAGTCTCTGACAGAATCCAGGAAGAAGAAGCCCTGGTAAAGGGCTAGCCTCTACCTGCACCATAGCCGTGTAATATGGCATCCATGTCTGCTTCCCCCATCCGCGTTCTCGTTGCCAAGCCCGGGCTTGACGGTCACGACCGTGGCGCCAAGGTCATCGCCCGCGCCCTGCGCGACGCCGGCATGGAAGTGATCTACACCGGCCTGCGCCAGACGCCCGAGATGATCG
>JARLFX010000236.1 GCA_031296355.1 Acidobacteriaceae bacterium | reverse complement strand
TACGCCGCTGCAAATCGTTACGCCGACGCTGGACGTAACTGGCGGCACGGCGTCGCATACGGCGCTATTGGCCGAAACCGCCCGCGCCGAGGGTGCAGAAGGCACGCTCACCACAAACCTCGCCGCAGAGACCGCCCGCGCCGAGGGTGTGGAAGCCGGTAAAGCCGCCAAGGGTGCTAACTCCGACATCACATCGCTCTCCGGCCTCACAACGGCGCTTAGCGTGGCACAGGGCGGTACGGGCGTTACAACCAGCACCGGCACTGGCGCGAATGTGCAGGCCAATTCTCCGGCCCTGGTAACGCCAAATCTCGGCACCCCATCGGCGGCGGTTTTGACCAATGCGACCGGATTGCCACTGACGACTGGGGTTAGCGGGGTTCTACCGATTGCGAATCTCCCTGCGTCGGTCATCGGCTCAAATCACTATATTGGCACATGGAACGCGGCGACAAATACACCAACGATAACCAGCGCAACCGCGCCTGGCGGTGCTGCGCCCATCGGTTCGTACTATGTGGTTTCAGTCGCCGGAACGCCAACGATTGATGGCGTCTCGGTTTGGGGTATTGGCGATTGGATCATTTGGGATGGTACGCGCTGGGATAAACTAGATGGGCAGGCTAATCCGGTATCATCCGTTAATGGCCAGCAAGGTGCGGTTTTAGTTCAACCCCAAATTGCCGCCAACGCCGGCGAAGTCCTCACCGGGCCAACTGCATTAGGCGGCGCACCGGGAACGCTGAATGTCGGCGGCGCAAACGGTCTCGCGCAATTGGACGCCAGCGGCAATGCAAGCGCGCAGACGGTGCTGGCGACGGGGGCGAGTACGGCGCGCAGTTTGGCGTCGGCGGCAACTGACTGGCGCAACATCAAATCGTATGGCGTTATGCTCGATGGCACAACAAATGACACCGCAGCGTGGCTTGCCGCTTATAATGCTACTCCAAATAATGGAACATTGTTTATTCCCGACGGCGCGCACCTAAATGCGACGATCCCCCATACTGCGGGGAAAACAATAACATATCTGTTGGGAGGAACATTAGATTACGGCACATCTGCTGCCGGAACTAATCCTGTAACAAATCTCGGCGATGGCGACAGTATTATAGGTACGTTCGCTGGACGATTTAATATATGGAAAAACCTCCAAACTGCTACTGATGGATTTGGTTGTCTTAATCTAAATATGACTAACAACCAAACTACCGCAGGAGGGGTGCTCTCTCCCTTTGAAGTGGGGGCTTCCTCTAGTCCAGGATGCTCAGGATATACGTGGGTTGTAAATACAGTTCTAAGCAGCGGTGCGACAGGTGGTGGCAATAACCAAGATGTTGCGACAGCGTCTTCAGTTCGCAGACAAGCCGGTTCTGCTGCTGCAACTTGGCAGTATTTCGGGCAAACAATTGATTACACGGGCCTGCCACCGAATTCAGGTTCAAGTGGTGTAATTGCGGAGTTTGATTTAAGTACGAATGGTCCTGATGGCCCTAACAGTAATTTTAATTTTGCGTCAGGTTCGCGTCTTGGCCTGCATCTTGTCAATTATGCATATAACCCGCCAGTATGGGTAGCATCTACTGCAATCCCATTATACACCGCATATACTGCGAGTCCGGCCAACGGATACACGTATATTGCAACCAAAGCTGGGACAACAGGAACCAATCAACCAACATTACCAGTTGCAAACGCGAACTTTAGCATTGCATCGATTTCTTGGGCTTCTGGAATTGTTACAGTAAATACAACAAGTGCTTATCAGTCCACGTTGGCTACAGGCGACACGTTCTACTTCGTAACGACCGGCTGCACGCCATCTGGATATAATGTATCGTCTATCGCCGCCGCGCCGATCCTTGCGACCGTTGTTAGCTCCACATCGTTCACATTCCCACTCGCGTCTAATCCTGGGTCAGCAACCATTCTTGGTTCTGTTGCAACCGCGCCAGTCAAAGATGGCACTGTCGTTTGGAGTTTCGGCACAACGATTGCAACGCAGGTTTCGCGTGCAATAGACATTGGTAGCTCAAACTCACAATGGGGGGCAGGTATCGCGGGTAATGGCGAGTTTTACAACGCCATTTTAGACTTTTCGTATATGTCTCTGGCGTCGTTTGGTGGGTCGGCCCCTGCCGCCATTCGCCTCGCACCGAATATGCCGATTGATTTTTCTGCCAATCAAACATTGGCTGGGCAAAATATACGAACACTACAGTATAATTCAACATCAGGTAATCTTGAATATCAGATCGCAGGCGTGGCGGAAGTTTCTTTCGGCGCATCGGGTATTGTCAGCACGCCGATTTCTGGCAGCACAGGTAGCTTCACGACCATCTCGGCTTCCGGCGTAGTGAGTGGGGTAGGTTTTTCAAACTATTTTTCATCACCACCAGCTATTGGCAATACGACAGCAAACTCCGGTGCGTTTACCTCCTTGACGATTCCGGGGTCGGCAAGCGTTGCTATTAATGTGACCGGCAGTCCCGTTGTGGCCCTTGATACTGCGAACGCGACTATATCCGGTAACGCAATCCGCATGAAATCCGGGCAGACCATCGCCTTTGAAGGCACAGGAGCCCTGACTCTTAGCAACACGACCGCTGATTTAATCGTCTTTGCTAATGCTGGCACGCCACATCTAACGGTGGATTTGAACAGCGGCAATGTAACGATGCTAGCGGGCGCAGCCCTCCAACTCGGCGGCGTACTCGTTGATTCCAGTACCTACACAAATGCGCCAACCACCGGAACAACGGTTAACCTTCCGAACACTGCAAATATTGCTTTTGTAAACCCAGCAGGGACGTTAGCTTCTTTGACCGTTTCATTGCCAACCGCGCCAACATCTGTTTCAGGCGCGACAATGATGCTGAAAGTTGTTTTTTCTCAGGCTATTACTGCGTTAACGTGGGCACACCAAGGCGCGGCGGGTACTGGCGGCGCAGCACTGCCGTCAAGCGTTGCTATTGGCGCTATCGTATATTTTGAATACATTCAATCAACCAATACGTGGTTTCACGTATTACCAGCATAAGGAGTTCTCATGCCAACTTACACTCTCGTTTTAACCCAAGAACAACTTAACATCCTCGGCGCGGGGCTTGGTGAACTGCCCTTCAAGGTCTCCGCGCCAGTCGCGCAGGAAATCAACCGTCAGATTGCCGAGGCAATGAAACCCGCAGAGACACCCGTTAACGACCCACCCACAAAGGACTAACACCATGTCTGAAACAACCTCACCCGCACACAAGGCCCTCCTGGCCCTGGACGAAACCGAGGCGGCACGATTGGCACTCAATACACAGTGACGGCGGAAGTTATTACCACTGAGGGCAATCAGTTTGCCCGGTCAATTATCGTGCCCGTTCAGAACAGATAGGAAAAAACATGCTCGCATACCTAAAACAGAAAACCACGATCACCGGCATGGCGGCGCTCATGACAACCGGCGCGGCATATCTGCAAGGCCAGATGACGGCACAACAGGCCATTACCGCAATCATCTTTGGCATCGTCATGATCGTCATGCCGGAAGAAAAAACCATTTCGCAAGCTGATATTGCAAGCCTTGTCGGACTGGCTGCAAACGCTTTTGCCTTGACTAAACAGGCTGAAACGCCTGCCGCGAAACCCACAACCGGAGCCTAAAATCATGTTACGCAAAATCTCCATCGCCGCATGTTCCGCGCTTGCTTTGTCCGCTTGCTCAACTAGTGGTCAAGCGGTCCCGTATGCCGTGGTGCAGTCTGAAAGCGCCACCATCACAAAAGCGATTGACACCATCGCACCTGGGTTGATTAAGACGCTGCCACCCGCCACGCAGTTGAACGCCAATGCCGCCGTCGCCGCCCTCAATGCTGCCAACACGGCGTTGCAGGCTACTACATCAGGCACCAGTGCAATTACCGTCACCGAGAACGTGGTGAATGTTGTTTCCGCTGTCACCGCTGTGTTGCCTCTGCCTGCCAATACTCAACTGGCGATCAGTGCGGGCGTGGTGCTGATTGATGCTTTTCTAGGCGCTTTGCCTCAGCCGACACCGGCCAAGGTTGGCGCGGAGTACGGTGCCGTTCCGTATATCCCCGGCCCCATTCCGATACCGTTGCAGTAACCGACATGCTGCCTATCGCAGACCGCGAAATAGAAACCGCGTTGCTCTCGTTAAGCAATGCGGCATATTACGCGCCTGCGACATTCTCGAACGGTCCTTCGTCGTATGCGCTGGCATCGAAAACCAGCGCATATACCGCGATTGCATGGCGAGGGACCGAATCGGGACTTTATCAAAATTGGATTTCCGATCTTGACGCCATCCCTGAATATCACCCAACCCTTGGCTGGTGCCATCGGGGTTTTCTGCAAGCAGCAATCGCCACCTATCCGCAGGCCGTGCAGCAAGCGGTAATTGCTCCCTTGGTACTGACCGGCCATTCTCTCGGCGCGGCTGTCGCTGTGCTTACGGCGGCTCTCTTGCGAGCAGCACACATACAAATCATACGATGCTCGGTATTTGGTTGCCCGAATTTTACGCTTAATCAAAATATATCAGCGCTTATGCATGACGTGCCTGGATATCGCTGGCGTGACGGCAACGATCCCGTGCCGCAGGTGCCGCCAGGTTTCCACATTGACCGGCCCACAACACAAATCGGCACTGATTACCCCGATCCTATTTCAGCGCATATGATCGATGCTTATGCAGCAGCTCTTAACACGGTGGAGTGGAAATGAATCTTGTACCTCTAAAATCTTTGCAAACAACCTTTGCCGCGCCATTAAGGCCACGGCTAATGAGCGATGCACAATATCCCGCATCATATTCGCGCATTGTAAGCACGCCGATCATCATGGGCGAAAACGATATTCACGGCGATTGTGTTTGCGTGGCGGCGTTTAATGCGGTGGCGACAGCCAAGGCACGAGATGGTGATTTTACGCGATTTGATGATGTGGAATCGTTTGATCTTTACGAAGCCCTTGGCGGGATGCCTGCTGATGTTGGCCTCAATCCCGGCGTGCTTTTTACTTACTGGCAAAGCAACCCTATTGGCGGCTACCGGCTGAAAAGCATTGAGAGCATCGCACTGGATGATGTTGCTGGGATTGAACAGGCCATCATTGACAATGGATTTGTCTATTTTGCGGCGATGTTGGATGACGCCCAGATGACGCAATCTGATTGGGTGCCAGTGCCATCGCCTGTTGATGGTGGCCATGCCACGTTGCTGACATGGTGGGAAGCGGGATGGTTTTACGATGCCACATGGGCATCTGAGCGCCGCGTGTCACCAGATTTTATCGCCAAGCAGGGTATAAATCTGTGGCGGTTAGAATTGGCAAAATCATGAGCGCGACAATTTCAGGCGACCGCCCGCGTCGCCGGAGATCCACAATCAAGAAAGAAGAAGTCATGGGTCTTGACGGTGATGTAGGTGAATTGCGCGGGTTAATGCAAGGCGTGAAAAAACAACAGAATGATTTCTCCGAATGGTTACTCCGATTTGAGGATGAGCATAAACGCGATCTGGCATTGCTCAGGGCCGACATGGCGCGGATTGAAACAAAGTTGAATGAGCACGCCACGCGGAATCGGGTATTTATCAGCATCGGCAGCGTTATCGGTGCCGCTATCCTGTCGCTTTCCACGCTGTTTTCCGGCGTTTGGTCATATTTGATCGGCAAGCATTAAGCGGTATTTTAACAAACGGATTGAAGGATATTTCATGCCTCGGCCAATATCACCAGAAAATTACATGCGTGCGGTGGATGCGCTTAAAAAATATGGCAGCGCCGGAGCGGCTGCCGAGGCATTGGAAATGCCGCGCAGCACTTTTCGAGATTGGATTAAGGCGGCAAAGCTATATGGCGTTGAAATGCCAGTCCGGCATGAGTGGACTTACCCCGAGCATATCCACCTTGATCTAAAATCCTGCACGGTTTTGGTTGGTGGGGATTCCCATTTTTGGCCTGGGCAAACGTCATTAGTTTATGATGCGTTTGTTGATGTGGCAAAATACATCAAGCCGCAAGCCATCATTATGAACGGCGATCTAATTGACGGCACCCGCGTCTCTCGCCATGGCCGGTTACGCAACCAGGCAGCGCCCCGCGTCAAGGATGAACTAGACGAAGCCAAACGCCAGCTAGGGCGGCTTCCGATTGTCAAGCACCGCATTATCACGCTCGGTAATCACGATCAGCGGCTCGATCACTACCTTGCAAATATGGCACCAGAGGCCGACGATTGCGCGGCTGGGTTGGCTGATTGGTTCCACGGCTGGGATTTAGGCTATGCCGTGATGATTAACCAAGCACCAGGCATTATCCCTTGTGAAGTACGGCATTATTACCGAATGGGGATTCATGCCCGGTGGAATAACGCGGTTTATTCCGGTATTCACATTGTAACGAATCATACTCATGGCCTTGGCGTCACACCGTTCAATAATCGCATGGGGCGCATCTATGGCGTTGAGCCGGGGATGCTAAACTGGAATGATGCCGTGCAATTTGAATATCACCAGGGGATGCAGTCTCGCGCTCATGCTGGCTTCGCCGTTCTAACCTTCGATGAAAAGGGCAATTTGCTGCCGCCGGAAATTGCTGAGTTTGTCCACGGTAAGCTGATGTTTCGCGGTATGTCATGGGGATTTGGTAAGCCACGTACTCGGGTTGCGGCATGACGGAGCAACGCAAATGAAACGATTCCGCGTTGTGACGGTTGACGATTCTCCTCCCGACACATCTTTTGATGATGCCTGCTTGGCAGCGATGCGGGCCGTCTTGGGAGAACAACCAGATACGCTCACAATTATTTATACAAAAAACGGCGTAGCAGGCTGGCACCCCGTTCCTATGTTGCTGGAAGTGGCGCGCGGCAACATTGAAATGGCGCACGATGAGATTACGAGTGTTGGAGGCGATGATGAGTGAAGGCCGCAAAGACGACAGCGCAAAGTCGCGCCCTGAGTTAATTGCACCGTCTATCGTTGATGCGCTTGCGCAAGTGTTGGCGTTTGGTGCTAAAAAATATGCTGACCGTAATTGGGAAAATGGCATTTCTTTTGGGCGTGTGTTTGGCGCAATGATGCGTCATATGTGGGCATGGTGGCGCGGCGAAAATACCGACCCGGAAACCGGGATGTCTCATTTATGGCACGCGGCTTGCTGCGTCATGTTCTTGATTGAATATGAGCGACGTGTGAATCTAAAAACCCTTCCGCGAGGATTGGATGACAGACCATGAAAATATATATTGCTGGCCCCATGCGCGGAATCGCCGAATTTAATTTCCCGGCTTTTAACGCTGCCGCCGAGAAGTTGCGCGACGATGGTCACTCGGTCTTTAACCCCGCCGAACGCGACAACGAGCGTCTTGGTGTGGATATTTCCCAGGGAAACGATAAGGGCTGCGAGACGATTGCCGCCGTGCAGCATGGTTTTAATCTACGTGAGGCGCTGGCTGACGATCTGGCATATATATGCCGTCATGCCGACGCTGTTGCCATGCTGCCAGGGTGGGAAAAAAGCAAGGGCGCTAATGCTGAATTAGCGACGGCCCGCGCTTTGGGGTTAATGGAGATTTATCTTTAGGAGTCACGCAATGGCTGTCATCATATTGCTTAACGATTGGAAACGTGCACACGCGAAAGAAGATGACGCGCTAACACCGCTGTGGATGTTGCCGTGGTTTATGTGGGCGGCTTGGATGGAGGCTTATTTTGGCAATCGGTAATTTATCCGCGTGCATGGCCTTCACGCTTGGAGAGGAAGGCGGCTATTCCAAGGACCCTAACGACCCCGGCAATTGGACCGGCGGCGCGTGCGGGCTTGGCTCATGCAAGGGCACCAAATACGGCATCAGCGCGGCGTCATATCCCGGCCTGGATATTCCGTCTCTTACGATCTATCAGGCAGAGCTAATCTATCAGCGGGCATACTGGCAGCCCATGGGGTGCGGTGCGCTTGCCGCCGGAGTGGATTTAATGGCATTTGATTTTGCAGCAAACACTGGTGTCAGCAATTCGGCGCGCTGCCTGCAATCTGTGCTGGGCGTGGCGCAAGATGGCGTTGTCGGCCCTATTACGATTCAGGCCGCCAATGCCACAGACCCCAAAGCACTGATCGCGCTGCTGGAATATGCGCATGAGGCGCATTACCGCGCTAATCCTAACTTTAAGCTATACGGCAATGGGTGGTTAGGCCGCGCTACTCGATGCCAGGCGGTTGCGCTGGGGATGGTTTAAGGCTCATTTGCTGGCCTCCTCAATGAGAGACTGTATGCGGTCGCGCACCACCTTCACACCGACCACAGTGCCAGTGCTGCCGGTATCTGCCGACAGGCGCATAACGTCCTGGGCAATGCGATGTGCCTCGACCAAGGATGCAATTCGGCTTTCCCGCCGCGCCTCTATGAGAAGCTGCGCAATAGCTCGGGCGTTAGATGTCTCAATGCTCATATCTCGGTCCTCTCAAAGTGCGCTGTAATTTTTCCTCGCGCCCTCAACCAAACGTCCACTTGTTGCCCGTCGCGTTGAACGCTTAACCACCAGCAATTCCCATCCATTTGCTCAAGATGAAAAAAATCATCTTTAGCTACAATCTCGTCAAGAGTTCCGTCGTCATTCAATCGAATCTCAGGTGCTTGTGGTATGGCGCTCATATCCCTGACTCCACCATTCCGAGGCTTTGAGAGAGCAGTATAAATTTCTCGACCTTCGCCCGCTTTGTTTCAACCGCATCATCAAAATGCATGGTGAAGTTGTAACGGTCTTCATCTTCGAGCATCCGAAGGACCGCATGAGCATCGGTTAACTCTCCCATGAGGCGTTGACGGTTATCTTGATCTTGGCCCGGCTGCACCTCGTCCAATCCAAATTGTGCAGCCTTTAACGCTCGCTGCGCCGCCTCTCCAAGCTCCTCGGCAACTTTGACCAAGATCAATTGTTTTCGGGTCATGCTCATATTATTTACTCCCTCGCAAAGAGTTCGCCTCGTCTTCGTTCCCGTACAGCACGGCCTGAAACAGGACGACTCGGTCACTCTTGACCAAAAGGTTAAAACGCTTGGCTATGGATGATGCGGCCATAAACCGGCGATAAAATTCCTTGCTTGCGGTGGCGATGACGTTTACCCCGTTACTCGAATAGGAATGGAATGTTCCTTCGGGGCCATTCTTGTTGATCCGGTCATCAATCCGGGAACCGTCATGCTCCCACTGGGAATCAAGGAGCGCCCAAGCCACGCTCTCTTTGCCAAGCAAGAGCAGCCAGTCCTCGTCCGTATCGGTCGGCGGTGGGTTGCAAGTTGCTCTTGAGCCGACAAGGCTAAATTTCAGCGCGGCAGACTTAATTTCCTCGAAGCTGGTGAAATCTAAAAATTCCAGTATTTTGCTCATTTCATGCTCCATTGCGCACAAATATCGTTCGGGTATGCGACCTGATAGGTGCCAGACTCTTGACCAATCACACACTGGTGTTTTTGCTTATCGGGAAATGGCATCGGCGCAAAATGCTTACAGTCAGCGCAGGAATGCCCGGCCAGCATCAATGGACCTGTGATGGCATTGAAGGCTATCGCCTTCCGTTCCCTTGCTCTCTGTCGGCGCGCTTTTTCGCCTGGGCTCATGTGTTGATCTTTCTCTCTTTTGGCCATTGCTCTTGAAGCCACGCCTCATGCGCCGCCTCGTTTTGCGCGGGCGTGGTTATGTGTGGAAGCCGCGAGTTATCTGGCTCTGATCGGGTTATCCACGCAGGACATTTAGGGTCGCCGTCGCGGGACCATGAACCGCACCACGAACAAGTTGTGCCGAGCGTTTGCTTTTCGGGGCGGCAAAAACTCATTTGTCGGATACCTTCTCAAGCGCCCTTTCTAATTCCATCAACTCCTCTTCGATCTGGTCTGCGCGTGCAACCAGTGTGGCGGCATCGCGCCGCAGTTTGGAAGCGACTGCCTTGCGGCTTTTTAAGTGGTCGCTCAAGTCGTAGTTGGCCCATTTGAATTTATAGGAAACCTGCTGATTGTGCACGGCTTTGACTTCCTTTCAATTTGATATTCTTCCAAATCGTCGGCGCAGTCTTTCAGCGCCGCCTCAAGTGCCTCGATGCGGTCGGCTGCCGTAGTTAGTACGCCAGGACAAAAGACTGCCTTACCCTGATTCATAAGTTCGGCGCGGTCGCTCAGGTCGCTTCCCAGACTCATATGACCACCTCCAATTCTTCCATGCGAAGCAGCAGGCCGGGCGGCAGAATACCGCGTAGATCGTACTGCATGATGTCGGCCAGCACGCCTTCAAGGGACTCCATACGGTCCACGACCTCCGGGCCTACTTCAAAGAACAGACCGCCACGCGGCCCGCGATCCAGTAGTTTAGCCTTCAGTTCTGGGCTCATTTCCGGGATTCCTCTAAATAAATCAAATCTTGCAGTGCGTGACGGTATGCGTCGGATGCACCATGCTTTTTGGTTAAGTACATGGCTTTTCTTAGAGCGGCCAAATAATTATTGCGCGTGGCTGTTTTCATCTCTGCCCGCGTGTATTCGCGCTCTGCTGATTCGCTCATGATTTGGCTTTTCTCTCGATTTCAGCTACCCATTGCGGACGTTCTTTTTTCAGAAATTCATACCTATCTCGGCCTTCCTGTTCAGAGCGGCCAAAGTCATGCTCAGCCACAAAAGCATGTCCATCGCCGATACAGCATCCCCACGAAACCAGCTTCAAGTCCTCGTCGTCATCCCATGGCTCATTGATTCGGCTCATATCGCGGACTCCTTCTCAAAAATGCGGCGGGTTGAAACACGTCATCCGATCATGTAATGTCGGAATATAGTGCGCCTGGCTGCAACCGGGCTGCGTTGATCCCGCCGCGTTGCTGTCAACGCTCAGAAGCCGGGGTTAGAAGGGAATTTCGTCCGATTCATAATCATTAACAGGGGCAGTATGTTGCGCAGGCCGCTGCGGCGTTGGCCGCGCTGGTGGTGTGTACGCTGTATCGGTGGCGACCTCTTTCTTATCCAACAGCACCAGCTCACCGCCAAATCGGCCAAGCATAATCTCGGTGGTGTATTTCTCCACACCGGAGTTGTCGGTCCACTTGCGCGTCTGTATCTTGCCTTCGAGATAAACCTTCGAGCCTTTGCGTAGATACTTCTCGGCAACATCGGCCAAGCGGTCGTTCATAATCACGACCCTATGCCACTCGGTCTGCTCCTTGCGTTCACCGCTGGTTTTGTCGTTCCACACGTCGCTTGTGGCGATGGTTAGGTTAACGATCTTCTGACCGTTTTGCGTGTTGCGCACCTCGGGGTCTTTCCCAAGATTGCCCACGATTGTTGCCTTGTTAATGCTCGCCATTACGCTGCTTCCTCATCTTGTGTTGGTGTCAATCGAGCGCGTGCAGCCGCAATCATGGCTTGCATCTCCGCCTTGGCGTCATCGCCAGCAGCCCGCATGGCGTGCTGCACGCGCTCATGGGATTCAATGGCGGCAAGGTTATCTAACGTGGCCGCTTTATCGCACCACTCTGCCAGCGTATCGCGGAAGCGTTTCTTAGGGGCTTCCATCGTCACAGGCGCAGATTCTCGGCCAGTGTTAAGCCATGCCATTAGCTTCTTGCCGGTCTCCGGGCTGATCTTGTCGTACCATCCATCAAACATGCCTGTGCGGTCTTTGCTGGCGCTGGCGACGTGGCTGGCGTCAACATCCATGACAACGGTAAATTCATATTCTAACCCATCTCGCTGCACTGGCGCTAAACCAACCTTGCGCGGGACCATCTTGCCTTTTTCATTAGTTTCCAAAACATACTCGGTTTTGACGCGCATGGTGCCGATGATGTGGCATGGACTGCCAAGCATTTCCTCGACCAGCTTGTTGTGTTCGGGCGTGATTTCGCGCCATGCCGCAAAACTGTTTTTAACCCGTCCAGATTTTTCAAGCTGGCTTGATTTATCCAGCAAACCGCCTTCGCCGCTCCATGCGTGGGTAAGGCTGTCAATGATGACGGTATCGTATTCCGCTTCCTCAAATGCGCGGATTGCCTCGCGGTATTTCTGTACTGTGTAGGGCGGCTCTAAGGTGATTATGTCGTAATCACCAACATTGGCATACAAATCGCCGGAACCGTTCTCCGTGTCGATCATTCCAACTTTGCCACCTAGCCCGAAAGCCAGTTGCAACGCGGAATATGTTTTGCCGCTGCCGGTCGGTCCTAGCAATGCTAGGCGCAACTTAGCGCGGCGTCTCTCAGCCTTTCTGATCTGTACCATTTCACTTCGTCCTGATTGTTAAACTTGGGCGCGGATTGCTCCACTCAACCCCATCAATCACCTCACCATCAGACAGCGCGACTTTCAAAGCCGCTTTATCTGGTGCGCGGGTAATCTTGACAAACCGATCCGGCAGATTGTCGGCATCGGTAATCACTACACCAGGCGATCCCGCCCGCACGCTCACTGTAAAGTCTGGCTGCGTCAATTTTTGCTCGCCTAAAATATCCATAATCGAGACAACTGCATTACGTAGCGATCGAGCGCGGGCATCGTATCGCGCTTTGCGAATGGCTAGATCGTCGATGCGATATTTAATGCTGTCGGCAAACGCCTCCGCCTCACCAACGGCACGCACCAACGCATAAAGTTTGTTGTAAACGCCACCACTGGCTGATTGCAGGGCTTCAGCATCTGTTGCCGGATCTGTTGCCGGATCTAGGGTTGCGTCCAATTCCTGAAAGCACGCCATGGCCCGTTCAAGCGCCCATGCGCTCGGTGTTTTCATTGCGTCACTCATTGGCTTTTCTCCACATCATACGGCGGTGCTAAAGCCACTTCACGCATTTCATATTCAGGCTGCTTCGGCGTGCCCGCGATGGTCAGGCCACGCTCATGCAAAGCCTCCAAAAATTCCCGCACCTTTTTCTTCGGGTCGTAATGCCGAACAGCGGCAAACGATTCTTCAACGGCATCAACTAAGGCAAAGGCTTCAAAAATGTTCATCGTCATTCTCCATTTCATCATTGTGCATTGGGCAGTTACGCCAGCCGGGGCATTGGCCTGGCATGTCAGGATGGCCGCATTTGCAACCACTAAACCGGGCGCGGCGTTCGTCGATTGCTTCACGGCGCAGGTCTTCGTCTATTTCGTGGAGGTCGCCGTTGAAATGCCGCATCATCACATCACCACCGCAAAAACGCAGGCCACATAAATCGCCACGCCGGTTGCCAGGAGCAGCGCAACGCCGCCAATAAATTCGAGGGCGTTTTTCATGGCACCATTCCAATGGTTTTTGATTTCAAACTTCATAATCCAAACTCCTTTTTGCAGCGATCCACAACACCGCGCGCCATGGCAACGATGCCATGCATGTACCAGCCTTGGATGTCGTTCAGAATATCCTCGCCATGGGCTTGCGCTTTGATTAGCGCCGCCAGCATGGCTTCCGCGTTTTCTAGGCGTTCCTCGGCTAGAGTGTCGGCGTATGTGTCGATCATAGCGCATTCTCCGCCAAAATCTTCCCTGGGTTAATTTTAGGCTTTTGCAATGCGTCATAAGCAGCGCGAGCAGCATCCATGTTTCCATCAGCAACAGCATCAACCAGTGCTTTAAGCGGATGATCTTTGCGCCACGGATTTGATGCTGTTCGAAGGTAAATTAAATCCTCAACGTGATCTGACGTGGCACGGTTTTTATTTTCAATGATTGCATCAACGATCTCGCCATAATCTCGGGCTGTCGTCCAAGCGTCGTAAACCGCGTCCCAAGAAAGAGCGTATGCCGAGAGGTCGCACGTAAAGGTTCCAAACTCCAATTTTTTCAAAGATTCTGGCTGAGCGTCAATTTCTTTTTGCTCGTCTGCCGCTATAAGTTTGGCAACGGTCAACGCTTCTTCTTCAGTTTCAAAAAGGCGATTCTCGTAATAAGTGCTGCCAGAACCCACCCCGGTTTCAATACACATATACTCAATATGCTCGCCAGAGCGCCAGGGATGAGTTTTGGCCGTGATCGACCCGATGGTTAAGCGACGAACAGCGCCCGCTTTCTTTACATACGAAAGCGAAGGAATGTTGCGATCATTAGAAAAATAGCTGCGGCTGCATCGCGGGCAAGGTGTTGTGGTTTCTAATCCAGCCGGAGATTGTACGCTCCAAACTTTTGCGCCAAAACAATCAGGGCAATCATGCTGGCCTTCGGTTGATTGCGTGGTTGCCAAATAAACAGTTTGACCCATTTTGAATTTTGGCGTCGGCAATTCGTTTACAAATACGCTTTCCATTTATGCTACTCCCTGCATTGTTAATTCGGCTTTTGCTTGCTCCGCCCCAGCCCGTTGCGCATTATCAATATACGTTGCCAAATCCTCGCAATCCTCCAAACCAGACATATACAGCGCGTTGTATTTATCATCCGCATCGCCCGGTGTGGCTTGCAGCAGCGCAACGGCTGCATCGTATCGTGCCAGCGCATCGCGGTATGACGCGCCAAAGCCGTAGCCGCGCTCCACGGCCATATCAGCGGCCCATTCGGCATATTCCGAGCGTGTCATAGCGCGATCACCAGCGCGATGATGCCGCACGCCAATACGAATATGGCAGCGTCTAGGTAGTCGCGGGCAGTTAGGGTGCGGATAATGTTCATGGTGCTGCCTTAATTTTTGGAGATACGACCGTGCCAAGGGCCACCGTACCGCTGCGAATTTCCGCGCAAATTACGTCATCGCCGGGTTTGGGCATCCGCCAATTTACAAGCCCCGCAAAAATGCGAAGTTTAACGGACAGAACTTTGCAGTGAATTGAAAATGAAGCCTCGATGCCATCTCCGGCCTTAATGCCACCTCCGACCTTAATGCCACCTCCGGCCTTAATGCCATCCCCGGCCTCGAGGCCACCTCCGGCCTTAATGCTATCTCCGGCCTCGACGCCATCTCCGGCCTTAATGCTCGATCCGGCCTTAATGCTCGATCCGGCCTTAATGCCATCCCCGGCCTCGAGGCCCCATCCGGCCTCGATGCTCGATCCGGCCTTAATGCTCGATCGGGCCTCGATGCCCGATCCGGCCTTGGCAACTATATAACCTTTAGCCGACACGCCATTAGCGAATTTTACCCAGCCGAGTTTAGCGGCAATCTCGATGTTACCTTCGTAATTTGAAACGTCCGGGCCGATGTATTGGCCGTCTTTGATGTGTTCGGCGGTGATGCGCAGGGTTGGTAGGGTTGGTAGGGTCATAAGGTGCCTCATCGGGTTGATGAAACAGGTATAGGA
Organism: Acidobacteriaceae bacterium; assembly: GCA_031296355.1. The sequence goes on along the minus strand of JARLFX010000236.1, from coordinate 27,816 downwards.
CTATTCCTACCCTATAGTCAAGAGGAATTATCCTCTTTACAAACAAGGAATGATCCTATTATATGAGGGCATGATCACTGAGACAGACATCATTAAAGCCATTGACGCCCACCTTGCCGCTTCCCGTGAATCCGAGACGGCATTTGGTGTGAGGGTGGCGAAAGACGGTAATTTGGTCCGCGATTTACGGGCTGGACGCAGCCCACGGATGCGCTTGGCGTATCGAATCATGCGGGCAATCGAAGAATATAAGGCAAAGGCCGCGCAATGACCTGGACGCTTGACCTCCTCCGCGAGGCGCACGAACTCCGCGCCGCCGATTTCAACAACGCAGAGATTGCTGACCGGCTGCACATCGCAGAATGGCGCATCCAAGCGCTTCTGGGGGATGAGCCTTGGGAAGTAGTGCCGATTTTTTTTGACGAACCGGATTACGTTAATAACACCTTTAGGACATGCAACTATGCTTGACAGTCGAATCCTCCTTTGTGTCGCGCTGATCGGCGTGGTGTGTTTTTGGGCGCTTGGCGTGCCATTCCCGCACGTGTGGTTTTGGGCGCTTGGCGTGCCATTCCCGCACGTGTGGCCGCTGTGATTACGCCGCGCGAACAGGAAATTGCATTAGGTGTGATGACGCAAACCCTGCACCAGATCGCAGAAATGCTGTTGGCGACCGCTGCTGTGGAGCCTGCTGATTGCCCTGAGTGCAAGCCATCCGTCGCACTCACTTTAGCTGCCGACATTATTATGGCCCGCGCTGCGGAGTTGACGAATCGATTTGAAAGGCCGAGTTCGGCACCTGCGGTTATGGCGTCAAATTCGTTCATTGCGGCTCCGGGGGTTAGGTGGACTCAACTAAGTCGTCATCCTGAGTCCAGTCTGCCACGTGCGGCCTTTCGGCGTATGACGTTCCTTGATTTCATTAAGCTGCTGCCTTTGGTTTTTGCGGCCTGCTGCGTCGTTATGCTTGTTCGGAGGATTGTGTGATGGAAAAAATTTTAGACAGCCTTACAAAATGCGGCGCGGAAAATCTTGCCCGCAAACTTGATAACTATTGGTTTCGCAAGGGACATTTTAATGTCAAGCATGCAGTGCAAGAAAGCGACCTGAAAGACACTTGGATTGTTCGCAGCAACCTCGTGAATGGGATGCCGCCGAAGTGAGCATTAACAAATCTCAAAATCGCCAGCCCGTTCCACTGACGCCTGAGCAAGATCGCATCATTATTGAGGGTCGCGCCGCTGGGCTATCGTGGAGTGAAATACAGCGCCGCGTAAAGCGTGATCGAAGTTCGATTATGAAACGTGCCGATAAGTTGGGATTGGCGCGGAAATATGTGCCGCCGGTTAAAGAGTCATCAAGCCGGTCATCGTGCAATCCATTGCCAGCCGGATCACGCGAAACGTGGTCACTCATTAGCAATGAGGAATACCCGCGATACCCAAGTGCATTTGGTGCGGCGGCATGACCGACGCAGAGTTAGACGCGCTGGGCTTGGTGAGCAATCCAAAGTCGCGCAAGCCGCGTGCCGTGAAGGCGCGCAAGCGCCCTGAGGATGAACTGCACATGGCTGTGGCAAAACTGTTGACGCACGCCATTGCGCCGCCTGGCGTGGCGTCTGCTGATGGGGTGCTTTGGTTTAGCATTGAGGGTAGGGGCAAGCGTTCGATCTACGAGGGCGCACGCAACAAACGGCGCGGTGTTATCAGTGGTGTGCCTGACATACTGATTTTATCGCTCAAGTCTGGCGCTACGTTCATCGAGCTAAAGGCCGAAAATGGCCGCTTGTCAGACAGCCAGCAGGAATTGCACCCGCAATTAGATTGCGTGCGGGCTTATACATTTGTCTGTAAAACGCTGGACGGCGTGGCTGGTGTGCTGCGTGATTGCGGTATTCCGCACAAGGCGCGGCTGACATGACATTCCGCCCGCCAGCACGCCCCTCGCAACGCGCTCTACGCTTTGCACGCAGCGAAGGTTTGCCGCCCGAACCCAACGAGCCATGCATGATACACCAAGAGCCCGAGAGTGACTGCATGTTCTGCAATCCGAAACCGGCTGAAAAAGATTTGAAGGAATTTGGCAATCGCGCCAAATAAAACCCGGCGTAGTGAGCGCCGGGGTAACATGAAGGACTATAAGATGTTTAATGAAGTGTCAAGCTACTCTGATAGCAAGATAGTAAAGAACGCCAGCGAACGCAAGGGAACTTTGCCGAACACTAAAATTCTTGAAAAATGGGATGTTGAGAAACGGTTTGTCACACCTGAATGGGCGGCCAATGCGCGTTTGAATTGGCAGTTTCCAAATCAACGCCTTTTGTCAAAAACCAACATCGAACGCCTCGCTTACGAGCAGGGCAAAGGTTATTTCGTGGTCGGTATGCCGATTTTTGTTTGCATTCTGCCAACCGGCGAAAAATACCTTGTGAACGGCAACCATACGCTGGAAGCCATTATAAAAAATGGCGTCGGATACCCGCTAACTGTTATATATCTCCAAGTAGGGTCTCTGGCGGAAGCGGGCCGGGTTTATGCCAATCTCGACATTCAAAAAATCAGGACGCTTTTGCAATCCATCAGAGCGGCGGGATTGTCTCAAGACGTTCCTTATTTGGCAAAAGCCAAATCAGCTATCACGGTTATATCAAATGAGTTTAAGAATCAGTCATTTTCGGCCAACGGCCGCACTGACATTATTGAAATGCTTCAGGATTACACTCAGCATATCTCGACTTTTGCTAGTATTTTGCATGGCAAACCAAACGGGACCGCTAAGTATTGTTTCCGTGCCCCCGTTTTTGCTGTTGCGCTTGAAACCATTCGTTACCAGCCATCAGCGGCTTTTGAATTTTGGGAATTGGTGGCTTCCGGCGAAGTTTTAAGTCCGAACCCAGCTAAGGCTCTCTTGAGGTGGTTTGACAACAACAAATCAACATCAGGTAGCAGCACTCAACTTCAACAAGCCAAAGCGTGTGCCGTCGCCTGGAACGCATGGTTCCGCGGTCGTCATTTAGTGATCGTCCGGCCAACAGGTGATTTTGAATTGTTCGGCACCCCATGGAAGGCGGCAAAATAAAATGACCAACTTGTCACTAGACTTAATCGAACCCGGCAAGCGTTTGCGCGATGTAAACGATGAGCAGGTTACCGCTTTAATCGCCAGCATATCCGATGTTGGGTTATTGCATCCCATTAGCGTTTGCCCGCAGCGCGTTATGCGCGGCGGTGTGCTGATCGACGGTTATGGTCTAGTGGCAGGTCTGCACCGGCTTGAAGCCACGCGACGTATGGGGGGCGAATCTATTGCTGCCCATATCGTCACGCTTTCAGACTTGCAAAGGCAGATTGCTGAGTGCGATGAAAATTTATGCGGGACTAAGTTGACACCATCCGAGCGTGCGCTTTTCACCAAGCGCCGCAAGGAGGCATACGAGGCGTTGCACCCTGAGACGCGGCGTGATGCGACATTAAAGCGCGGCGAAGAATCCCCGAGTCGCCAAATTGGCGAAACGGGAAAACCAGACCGCTTCACAGCCGCCACAGCCGCCGCCACAGGCCATAGTGAGCGAGCGGTGCAGCGTGACGCAGAGCGAGGCAGCAACATCACCAGCGCCGCTTTGGACGCGATTAAGGGTACTAGTTTGGATAAAGGTGTTGTTCTTGACGCGGTGGCAAAGGTAAGCCCAGAGCGCCAGCTATCCTACATCAAACAAGAAGCCGAAAAACGCGAGGCGCAAAAGCGCAACCGCGAAACTGACAACGCCATCGCATACACCGAGGCGCAGCAGTTTGCCGACTGGTTGCTTGCTCGCACTGACCTGCATGAGTTGCCGACGCTTATCTCATGGCTTGAAGGGTGCAAGCCTAAAGATGTGATTCGAGCACTGAGACGTGAAGCCGCCTAAGCCTACTGACTGCATGTTCTGCCAGGAGCAAAAAGATGAATTACCAGCCGAGACAAACAACCGATCTGGACTCAAAGCGCCAAGCGTTCCTGCAAGCGTGGCGCGAGTATCTTAACGCCGCTAGTCCGCGCAATGCCGCCGATGAGCTAATCAGCACGCGCAATGCCATACAGGCTATTTATGATTTGAGCGTGCGCCAATGAAGCCGCCAGCCGTCATTCAGTCATTCACACGCCACACCGCGCAAGCTGTTTACCGTGGCGAGATGGATTATTTCGAGGCCGAGTATCAAATCTCGACGCTCCTACCATCTGTCGGGTTTCACGATTACGATGCCTGTTTCGATCTCTTGGCTAAGTTTCTAGACCGGTACGAGCATGAAGCATTACGGCTAACGCGGGCAATCCGTACAGCCGTTAGGCCGATGTTTGAACGCCGTCAAACGCCTGACGAGATTAAAAACCAAGCCGCTCAGATCAACAAAGCTGGGTTTTTGACTGCCATCGAAATCAATCAAATTTTGCAATCGGAATATAATTCATGGAAATCCCAGCAGATTATGACCAGACCACATGGGAATCCGAGTTCCATGATAGGGGCACAGAGAGCGTCGCCCTCCCAATCTATGAGGGAATAGTGCCCCTTGGGCATGACCATGGCACATTCTACTATCTTAGCCGGTCAGCCCAGCAGGTGTTTGCGCTAACCGCAGATAAGCACTCCAAAAACAACATGCTGGCTTTGGCATCGCTCAGCTATTGGGAGCAATCGCGCTTCACGACAGACAAGGGCGCTGTCAAATGGGATGAGGCGATTGACGACCTGATGATGCAATGTCGCCGCGTTGGTATCTATGACACGGACCGTATTAGAGGACGGGGCGCATGGCTGGATAATGGCCGCGCTTTGCTGCACCTCGGCAACCGTATCATATCCAATGGTCAGGATGTTGGCTTGACGATGGATGGTAGTAAGTTTGTTTACGAATCAGCAAAGCCCCTGAGCGTTATCCATGCCGATCCGCTCTCAAACACTGATGCCCATTGGCTTATAAAAATATCCGGTCTGCTGCGTTGGGAGAAGCCGGTATATGCCAAACTTTTCGCCGGGTGGATTGCTTTAGCGCCGATATGCGGTGCGCTGGCATGGCGTCCATCCATATGGATTACCGGAGGGCCAGGGTCAGGCAAGTCATGGTTGCGCGAAAATATCATGGGCACTTGCCTTGGTGCCGTGGCGCTAGCCGTGCAATCCAAAACCTCCGAGGCCGGTATCAGGCAGTCACTAGGCTCCGATGCCAGGCCGGTGTTGTTTGATGAAGCTGAGCGCGAGGATGCACATGCGGCCTATCGGATGCAGGCCGTGCTTGACCTTGTGCGGCAATCGTCAAGCGAGGGTGGGGCCGAGATCGTCAAGGGCACCGGCAACCAGTCTGGCGCGAAACGCTACCGCATTCGCTCTACGTTCGCCTTTCAGTCAATCAATGTGGCGCTGCTACACCAAGCTGACTTATCCCGCATCAGCGTTTTAGGGTTGCGCGAGGCAGTCAATAAAGACCCACTCTCTCAGCAGCGCTTTGCCGACCTCGAAGCGGTGGTGGCTGAACGCCTAACCCCTGAATACTCCGCAGGGCTTATCGCCCGCTCAGTCGCACTTATCCCGACGATCCGCGCCAATGCCGAGACATTCGCCCGCGCCATCGCCGCAGGGCACGGCACAAGGCGGCTAGGGGATCAGATCGGCACGCTACTGGCTGGGGCTTATAGCCTGCACTCTACAGGGCTTATAACAGCCGAGCAGGCCGCTGAATTTGTCGCCAAAGAGGAATGGAGCGATCACATACCCGATGATGACGATAAGGATGAATACCGTCTGCTTCGCACCCTTTTGGCCCATAGGGTGCGCGTCGGCACGCTGGATATGCCTGTATCCCGTCTGATCGAGGCGGCACAGCTTTATGATGCTCAGGAGGATTTGCCCCACCCGGTAATTGCGGCGCGGGTGTTGAGCGAGACCGGGATTAAATTTGCCCACCGCGATAATGTGCCGGGCGTTTACGTGAGCACCAATCACCAGGCAGTCCGGTTAGCTCTTAAAGGCACGCCGTGGGATGCAGGTTGGGGACGCGCATTGCTGCGCATACCCGGCGCAACTTCATCCGGTCATGTGGTGCGATTTAGCCTTGGGAATGTTGGCAAAGCGACGTGGTTACCTATGGCCATTTTAGACCCGAAAGGGGGTGAATAATGGAAATTTGTAACCTTTTAGCCCAAAGGTTACACCTATCACCCCAAAAGGTTACGAAAAAACCTAGGGTTTCTGCGGGTTGTAACCTTGTAACCTTTGTAACCCGATTTTTGATGTTTTATGGCTATGTGCGCGTGCGTGTGCGCGTGTATGTGAATACGTACACACGGGTTACATGGTTACATTATTATATATACGTTACGAATATATATATATATAATAAGGGGTTAAGGTCATTTTTGCCTGTAACCTTTGGGCGTAACCTTTGGTGTAACCTTTTGAATAAGGTTACATCGATGTTTGTCCCCCAGCCATTCCCCAATTGCCCCAAACCCACGCACGCACAAAGCGCCGCGCGCGTGTCCACAACAAAAACCCGGCACAATGGCCGGGCTGATGATGGCGTGGCGCTGAAACCGGCTAGGAAGCCGCTAGGCGGGGCAGGATGGTGGGGTCTGCTATTGCCAGCCGCAATATGCGGGCGATTGGCTCAGGCACGCTCCTATCCCCCGCTTCCCATTGCTGGACCGTGCGACGCCCCACGCCCAGCGCAGTTGCCAAACCGCCCTGGGTGTATCCCAGAGCGGCGCGGGTGGTGCGGAGGTCGGTGGGGGTCATGCCAAACCGTAAAAGCGAACGCCCGCTTGCGTGTAAAGCCGGGTAAAGCGCGATGGGATTTCGTTCACTTGCTCCCAATGGTCAGCCGGTGCGGCTTCCGCTTCACAATGGGTCGTCATTTGGCTTTCGCCGTCCCATTTTGCAGGGTTGGCATTCGTGTTGCGGAAGAATTTCATCGGTTAAGCCTCCACGGTCTGAATGTTGGAAAGCTGTGCGTGGCTCTGAGCGGCTTTGATGGCGCGATCAATAGTCGGAAACGAAGCAGCAAAACCGCAATCAATCCAGCGGAAACGAACAACTTTCTGGCCGTTTCTAACGGTTTTGAACGTTTCCAGATTAACAACCTCAGGCATTCCCCTAAAGCCACGTGTAGAAGTTGCGGTAGCGATAGTTTGGTTTTTTGCCATCGTCTCTGTCCTCAATCACCGGCGCTTGATTGCGTCTCGGTGATTAGAGATATACATACGCTCATTGAGCGTGTCAACAATTATTTTGCACTGCCCGCAAATTATTTTCCACCACCCCAGCCAGGAGCCGCCCCATGAACGCACAGCCTAAGATCGAATTGGTAAAGCCGTCTAAAAACCCTGATGCCCAGCCGTTTGCGCCGGAATTGTTGCAGCACGTCATGGTGGAACTGCACAAAACCGGCATGAAACCCGGTGAGCATGGCTTCCGCCTGGCAACCATTGCGACAATCAATGGCGATGCGCGGCTTATCCTTGCTGCCCAGCAGTTTGCTGACGACCACGATCTAGGGTTGGCAGGCGTGCGCGGAGAACGCCTTGGGGGCGGCGTACAGGCTGATTACGTGGCCAGCAGCGGCGGATATACTCAAACCCGCATGGATGCCCTGAAGCGTTACCGCGAGGCCACTCAGGCGGTTGGCATGATTGCCTCAGCCATGCTCTACCGAGTATGCGTGGACTGCCTGAGCGCGTCGGAGATAGCTAGGCGCATGGGACACTCGGACCACAAGAAAGCCACCCGACATGCACTAAAAGCACTAAACGCGCTAGCTGATTGGTATGAAAGTCCAAAGCGCAAATAACGCCCAGAAAAAGTGATTTGCGAAACGCCCAGAAAATCGACTAGTTTTTCGTATCATTTGCCGAAGGCAGCGTGCCTAGCAGATAATCCCCACATTTCAGGCCACATCATGAACCTTGTTCCAGGCGATATCGTCGTGCATGGCGGTGAGACTGGCGTGGTGTGGTCAGCAGTTACCCGTACCGTCATTGTCTTGCCTGCCGAGCCGAAGCGCGGCGCTTCTCGAAGCTCGGACGTGGATTTAGGCGTGGTGCCAATATCGACAATCGCGGGGCCGATGCGGGTAAGCATTTACGAGCGTACCGAATGGCCTTTGACGGCTGTCCGGGTTGGGCATCTTAATCAGGAACAACAATCGGCTATGCGCTTAACCATGCTACGTTGCCAGGATAACCGGCGCGTTGAGGCAAGCGTGCGGCATTCGGAATACGCCGGATCAGCAATTAGTGTGCGCTCTGGTGGTCGGCGCGTTGGCAGTAAGGTGATGGCTTAACGATGCCCGGAAACGGTAACGGAAAACCCAAAGCCCCGCCATTTGGTCCGCTCAACGATCCCGTGGCAGCGGGTAAAAGAGGCGGCTTCGTGCGTCATAAGATGGCGGAATGGCGCAAGGCTAACCCCGATGCACCGCTCACTGATGCCGAGCGTAAGCGCATGATTAAGTCGATCCTGCGCGACGGCACGCCGGATGCGTTGAGTGCATTGCATGGCGTCATTCTAGACCCTGAGCATAAAGACCACATAAATGCGGCCAAGACGTGGCTTGAGCATGATATGGGCAAGCCTGCGCAAAGTGTGTCTCTTACTGGCGAGGATGGCGGCGCGGTTAATCTAATCCATCGCATTGAGCTTGTGCCTGTTGAATCGATTGTAAAGGATGAGGCTTAAACTACCCGCTAAGCTGGTCCCGGTATTTACGGGTGAAGCTGATATACGCGGCGCAAAAGGCGGACGCGGATCAGCCAAAACCCGCAGCTTTGCGCTAATGACGGCAGTTCGCGCTTATATGTGGGCCGCCTCTGGCGAAAGCGGCATTGTTCTTTGTGGTCGGCAGTTTATGAACTCGCTAGCTGACTCCTCGATGGAGGAAATCAAGGCGGCGATTAAAGAAACGCCGGAATTAGTGCCGTTTTTTGACATTGGCGAGAAGTATATCCGCACCAGCCCGATATTGCCGGGGCGAATTGATTATGCGTTCTCAGGCTTAGACCGCAACATTGACAGCATAAAATCCAAAGCCCGCGTAAGGCTAGGGTGGATTGACGAAGCTGAGCCGGTGCAAGAATCGGCGTGGTCTAAGTTGATACCAACGTTGCGTGAAGAAGATTCAGAACTATGGGTTACGTGGAACCCTGAGAGCGATGAAAGCCCAACGCATAAGCGTTTTGGCGTAGCAAGTGAAGACTCTAGAACCAAGATCATCACGCTAAACTGGCGTGATAATCCTTGGTTTCCAGATACGCTAAACCGCACGCGGCTCAAAGATCAACGCGAGCGCCCCGACACATACGACCACGTATGGGAAGGTGCTTTTCTTACCATCTCCGATGCGATTATTTTTCGTAATCGCGTTACAGTTGAGACATTCGAGACGCCAAAAGACGCGCGTTTCTTTCACGGCGCTGACTGGGGTTTCAGCCAAGACCCTACGGTTTTGGTCCGTGCATTTGTTAAAGACGATTGCTTGTATATCGACAAAGAGGTGTTTGGTTATCAGGTTGAGCTAGACGAAACGCCCGCGCTGTTCGACAAGATTGATACGTCGCGCAAGTGGCCTATCAAAGCCGATAATGCCCGGCCTGAGACGATCAGCCATATCAAACACAAGGGTTTCCCGCTCATTGGCCCCGCCGATAAATGGAAAGGCAGTGTTGAGGACGGCATTGCCTGCTTAAAAAGTTTTTCTAAAATCATTGTGCATCCCGATTGCGTGCATATCGCCAAAGAGTTTCGGATGTATTCGTATAAGGTTGACCGCGTAACCGGCGATATTCTGCCGATTGTGGTTGATAAATGGAACCATGGGATTGATGCGCTGCGGTACGCGCTTGATGGTTATATCAAGAATTCGCAACCCGCTCGCATGGCGAGATTTAACGTGATGGCTCGATAGGAAAGATATGTTCAAGGCCATCGCTAACCAACACCCACGCGACAAGGATTTGCCGGGTAGGGCGCACACGTTGGCGGTTTACAAGGCTGTGCTGGACGGCACGCTGTACGATGTTCTGCCGTTCATGTGGCATGAGGAGCGCAGCGGCGCTAACGAGTATATCCCGATCAGTAAGCGTGCCCCTGCTGTACGCTATGGCTTGTGCCGGATGGCCGTTGAGGATTCGGTCTCGCTGTTGTTTGGCGATAATCATTTTCCAGGCATCCAGTCCGACGATCAGCCGACAGTGGACGCGCTAAATGAGATTGCACGCGAGACGCACCTTGACTTGGTGATGACTGAAGCTGCTACGCGCGGCTCGGTTGGTTCGATCGCGGTGCTGCTGCGGATTCTAAAGCAGCGCGTTTTTATTGACGTTTACGACACGATCTACCTCACGCCATCGTATGACCCGGAAGCGCCTGACACCCTGGTTAAGGTTGCTGAAAAGTACCGCGTTAAGGGTGCAGATTTGGCAGCGCAGGGTTACACCATTGCGCCGGATGACATGAACGCCGATCACTGGTTTTGTCGTGAATGGGATGCGCTGGCTGAAACGTGGTTTGTGCCGCAGCTTTGCACCAGCGAAACGACGCCGAAGATTGACGATAGCCGCACGGTGCAACATGGCCTTGGGTTTTGCCCTTGGGTGTGGGTTAAGAATCTGCCCGGCGGCAACGGCGTGGACGGCGCTTGCACGTTCCGCGCTGCAATCGATACGCAGATTGATATTGAATACCAGCTATCACTTGGCTCTCGCGCCCTGAAATACAGCGCAGCGCCAACGCTGATGATTAAAGAGCCGTCCGGCACCGGCAAAGTTGAAATGGCTGCTGGCGATACGATTATCGTTGACAAAGACGGTGACGCAAAATGGCTTGAGATTGATGGCGCTGCGTCTGCTGCCGTCATTGAATACGTCCGGCTTTTGCGTGAGACGGCTCTCGAATCCATCCACGGCAACCGCTCTAACGCCGACAAGGTAAGTGCTGCACAATCAGGCCGCGCTTTGGAATTGCTGCACCAGCCGTTGATATGGCTGGCCGATAAGTTGCGCCTCACCTATGGTGAATGCGGCCTGTTGCCGCTCTATCGCATGATTGTGGCGGCTTCTCAGAAGTACCCGATTAAAACCAACGGCAAGTCCATTAAGCTAAACCCCGCCGCCGCTTTAACACTTTCATGGCCGCGCTGGTTTCCGGCCACGGCTGCGGATCGGTCGTCAGATGCCAATACGCTTCGCACGCTGACCAATAGCGGCCTGATGAGCGAGGAAACCGCCATCAAACAAATTGCGCCGGTTTACGACATTGCCAGCGTGCAAGACGAAATATCCGCCATCGCTGTCGATCAGCAAAGGGCGGATGCGCGTGCTGCGGCCCAAGCGGCTGCGGTGACTGCGACTGAGGCGGTGAGTTCCATCGCTTAACCAGGGCTGAGGCCCGCAACCACAGAGGCAAGATGCCAGACGATCCAACCGTAGTAATTCCGGCCCATGCACCCGCGCCTGAAACATTCTCGAAGGATTATGTTCGAGAATTGCGTGAGGAGAACAAGGGATGGCGATTAAAAGCCTCCGAACATGAAACTGCCGCAAAAGCCGCTTTAGAAGCCGTTGAGAAGGTCAAGGTGGAAGCCGAGGCTAAGGTCACGGAAGCGACGACATCGGCTCAAGCGCGTGTTATTCGGGCTGAAATCAAGGCCGCCGCCATCAAGGCCGGAATGATTGATCTGGACGGCCTCAAAATGCTGGATTTGTCCGGCATCAAACTAAACGAAGCGGGCGACGTGGAAGGTGCTGAGGCACTTCTTGATGCCGCCAAAAAGGCCAAACCGTATTTATTCGGTGATGCCAAAACCAGCAGCACTATGCCGCCGCCAAAGCCTAAAGAGCAGACCGAAAAGACGGCAAAAGAAATGACTGACGCTGAGTTGCGTTCTTTTGAGAAGCAGCACGGCATCCGCCTTTAATCCGACTACCATCCGCCTACCGGGAGCTGACCTCCATGGGGCTTTGCATCAACATTAGCAAGGACATCCCCACATGGGCATTCAGAATTTCCCCGCTGCATTGCAGCCGATTATCCAGACCGGCTACCTTGAGCGCAAGTTTGAACAGGCACTCCGCGCCAAACTCGCATACCGCTCCATTGCGGATCAGGAAGAATTTGCGGTTAAGATTGGTGAAACCCTCACCAAAACCCGCGCTGGCTTATTGCCTGCTGCGACAACCGCTCTCACCCCATCGGCAAACACCAATTTCGACAACGGATTGTCGCCTGGTAATTGGGGCGTTGAGCAATACACCCTGACGCTGGCTGAATATGGCTACACGCTGGATTTGAACATCGTGACCAACAAAGTCGGCATCGCCTCGCAGTTTGTGCAAAATGCAATCGCGCTAGGTGAACAGGCCGCACGCACCATGGATACGCTGGCAGCTAACGCGCTGTTCAACACCTATCTGGGCGGTAATACCCGCTTAACCACAACGGCAACCAGCACCACGCAGCCGGTTGACGATGTTCGCGGGTTCCAGACCGTGTTTAGCTCCACCGGGCAGATCGTCCCAGTTAGCACCGGCAACCCTCTCACCGTCACTGTAAACGGCGTCGCCAACACTGTTACCGGCTATACCGTTTCCGGCACCAGTACGGCTCCTGGCGGCATTGCTGGTTCTTTGACCTTTGGCACATCAGTAACCGGAACCACCGGCTTTGCTGTCGTCTCGGGTATCGCGCCATCAATCATTCGCCCCAACAACCGCGCTACTACTGCCGCGCTCGTTGCTGGCGATACCCTGCCGATGATTTCCGGCGTGTTGCAGGCCGCGACCAATCTACGCAACAACGCCGTTCCGACTATTGACGGCCTCTACAACTGCTATGCTGACCCTCAGCAAATCCAGGGCTTGTTCAACGATTCTTCGTTCCAGAATATGTTCCGTGGCGCGTATGAATCGAAAGAATACCGGCAGGGCGAAATCTTCTCGCTCGCTGGCGTGCGCTTTATTCCGAACAACCTGGCACCGCAGCAAACCCTTAGCGGGCTGAGCATTCACCGCGCCTTGGTGTGCGGCAAGGGTGCCCTGGTTGAAGGCAATTTCGCTGGGCAAGACGAGAACATGGACGGCAACCCGCTTGCTGAAACCATGACGGTTGACAAGGTGCGTATGATTACCCGCGCTCCGATGGACCGCTTGCAACAGATTGTGGCGCAATCATGGAGTTGGATGGGCGCGTTCACCACGCCATCTGATACCACTGCAAACCCAACCACGCTGCCGACCGCTACCAACGCCGCTTACAAGCGGGCGGTCATTGTCGAGAGCCTTTAAGGCCAAATGAGGGCGGCATTTCGGTGCCGCCCTTTTTTCTTTTGCAGACGGGGGCGTAATGTCCGGCACTATTACACCAGCGCCAAGTGACGCTTACGCCACTACGCCATTTAGCGATGATGAGCGGGCGCAGGTTCGCCGTTTTTGCGGATACCCTGCCTATGGTGCAGGCGCTGCGGGCTTTCAGGGGTGGCGTTTCTTTCAGGCTTACGGCTTGTTGGAATATCGCCTCACCAACCTAGCACCGGCTGAGTTTGCGGTTGTGCGGCAATTTCTCACGACGCTTTACACACTCGAAACGGCGACCGTGACCATGAGCAGCACGCTCAATGTTGATGCCGCCGCAGTGTTCAAGCGCAACGCAAACGAGCAAAAAGAACGGGCGCAGTTGCTTGCTTATTGGTCAACCCGGCTTTGTGATTTTCTTGGCGTTCCTCCCGGCCCTAATTTTCAACAAGGGCAAAGCATACGGATTGTCGTATGAGCGGCGCATTATACGAATCGCTCTACGATCTCGGTTATTCAATTAGCGCCGGAATTGTCGGCAAACCCTACGCGCAATATCGTCCATACACTTCCGGCGCGGCAATCTCAGCCCCAAACCTCATCGGCTTGATCGATGCGTACCTTACCACCGATGCCGCGTTGAAAGGTGCCTCGCAGCTACAATATGGCAAAGCCGTTTGGTACGGTGCGCTAGAGCGCAATGGCATACAGCCTGGCGATTATATCGTTGGTCCGCTTGGCACGTTCTTTATCGCGGGCACCGCCTATCCCGGCCCTGTGTCGCTGGTACAATGCAACCATAACGTAACGCTTACCCGGCTCCCTGCAAACGTCACTCCTGGCGCATCCTCTACATATGGCGGTGACGTTCTGGCGGCGGAAACTACGATTTTCACATCATGGCCATGTTCTTTGCTGATTGCCGGTTCGCGCATGACCCCTAGCGCCATGTCGCTGCCAAACGATGGCAAGATGGGTACGGTGCAATTTCTGTTGCCGTACAGCGTGCCGAGCGTCCTCTACACAAACGATATTTTAACCGACGAAAATGGCAATCGTTACGCCGCTGCAAGTGCCGAACAGACGATTCTTGGTTGGCGAATGAACGCTGAACAATGGGCGGTGTGATGTGGCTGATTCATCCGACATTGAAACTAGCCTCTTAACGCTAATTTCCGGCGTTCTTTACCCCAACGGCACCAGCCAGCCATCCATCGTCGGCTCAACCATCACCATTCAACGCGGCTGGGCAACTGAACAACAAGTGGCGAGCGCCGTCTCTGTCGGTTCATCAATCGTCTCGATCTTTGCAGACAAGGCCATGAGCCGGGATGCCACGCGCTATCAACGCGCATGGTTCACCACAACGCAAACCGCCGCAACGCTCACCGCCACGCTCTCTGGCCTGGTCGTCACACTCGGCGGCACTGTATCGGCTGGAAATGTCGCGTGCATCATCACCGACAATGTGGCCTACACCTACACCGCGCTTTCGACTGACACGCTGGCCACCATCGCCACGGCCTTGGCGGCGGAAATTCCCGGCGCGGTCGCGACCGGCGCTACCGTCACTGTTGGCGTCTCACTCACCACCGATCTCGGTGCGTACCTAACGGATCAGAACGGCAGCCCGATAGGTGGCGCGGATACGCTGTATCAACCCGCCGCGATTGTGGTGAATGGCGGCACGGCGGCAAGCGAAGTGTCCCGTCAACAGCAAGCATTTCGGGTTTGTGTATGGGCACCGGAACCAAGTATCCGTGATGCGATTTTCGAGAAATTACCAGCACTCATCGCCAATTCATACCGGCTGACATTGCCGGATACATCCGTTGCAACATGGATGAACCAGCGCGAGACCGGCCCGGATGATATGCCAGCCCGCGCCAAAATGTGGCGGCGCGATCTGCTGATTACTTACGACTGGCCCGTGATTTATACCATCGCCGCGCAAGCTGTTGCGGCCGTGCTGCAAAATTACAGCATCAATCAAAGCACCGCGATCACTTACGCGACTGTTTGATATTCGCCCGTTTGATCGGGATTTTTCCAGAAAGGTTCTATAAAGATGCCGATCACTCAGCTTGGCGCAATCAACACGACTGCGCTGGTCGTTCCCGGTCTCTATGTGCAGATTGTCCCGCCGCAGGTTGCTGCATTAACGGGCGTTCCCACCGACAAGATCGGCGTTGTCGGCACGGCGGTATGGGGCCCGGTAAATACGCCAACGGTTATTGGCACCATGGCGGAATACGCCACTACGTTCGGCGCGGTGCAAAACCGCACCTATGATATGGGGACGGCAGTTGCTTGCGCCGTATTGCAGGGGGCGCAGAATTTTCAATGCGTCCGCGTCACCGATGGCACCGACACGGCGGCTGATTGCGTGATTGGCTCGACCGCTATCACGCTGACCGCGCGCTACACCGGCACGTTGGGAAATTCGATGACCGCCACGATTGCCGTTGGCGGCGCTGCAAGCTCGTACAACGTGACCATCGCCATTCCCGGCTTCAACCCCGAAATTTTCACCAACATCACCGGCACCGGCAACGCCTTTTGGTTGAACTTGGCATCCGCCATCAATAACGGCCAAGGCGCATTGCGCGGACCATCCCAACTCGTCTCCGCCGTCGCTGGTTCTGCCGTCACCGCGCCAACCCTGGGCGCAAACGTCTTTACGGGCGGCACTGACGGCACCACGACCATCACCAGCGCCGTGCTCGTCGGCACCGATACCGTGCCGCGCGCCGGTATGTATGCGCTGCGCGGCCAGGGTTGCGGCCTTATGGTGCTGGCCGACGCCACTGACGCTACGCAATGGAGCGTGCAGGCGTCATTTGCGCTGGCCGAGGGTATATACAACATCCAGGCGCTACCGGCTGGCACGTCTATCGCCACGGGGATCACCACGGTTCAGACCTCCGGCTCGAATACCTATGCCGCCAAAATCATGCACGGCGATTGGGTGTATTGGTACGATCAGGCCAATGCCGTAATTCGCTTGGTATCACCGCAGGGCTTTGTTGCTGGCCGTCTCGCCAATCTCTCGCCAGAACAATCCACGCTGAACAAACCGCTCTACGGAATTATCGGCTCGCAAACATTCGGCACGCCTGGCACCAATCATGCCAACCACTACGCCACCGCAGATTTGACGTCGTTATTCGGCGCTGGCATTGACGTGATCGCCAACCCGGCTCCCGGAGGCAATTATTGGAGCGTTCGCGGCGGCATCAATTCATCTTTGAGCGCCACGGTGAATGGCGATAATTATACCCGCCTGACCAATTACATCGCGGCCACATTGAACGCAGGCATGGGCGTGTATATCGGGCAGTTGATTACCTCGACCACTGAGCAAAACGCCGATGCCACGATCAGCAATTCCTTGTTGGGCATGTGGCAGCAAGGGATGTTGGGCGCAGTCAATGGCCCGCGCCCCTACAGCGTCATTTGCGATGCAACGAACAACCCGTTCAACCGCACGTCGCTGGGCTACATGCAGGCCGATGTGAACATCACTTACGCGCCGATTAACACGAAGTTCCTTGTGAATTTGCAAGGCGGTCAGACTGTGTCGGTTGCCGCCACGCCTAACGCTTAATCCCATTCATCGGAGCCTCAATTATGTCAGGTGCTACCTCAACCTTTAATGTTGGTCAGGATATTCAGGTGGTGGTGAAAACCGCTACCGGCCAGACCATCGACGTGTCCGGCGTAACGGATTTTACATGGAAAGCCCGTTATAACAAGGTTGGGGTTGAGCCTCTCAATTCACCGCCGTTGGAGCGCGATCTACCGGCTGGGCACGATATCACGCTTACCATTGATCGGCGTGGCGGCGCGAATGATGCGCTGTTTTCAGCGATTGAATCCGGCTATTGGGCGGGCGGGTATCCAAACGGCACCACAGGCGGCGGCGCAATCTACGTTTTCCTGAACGAGACCGATGGCTCCCGCGCTCGCTATGAAGGCACCAACGTCACGCTGAAATGCGAAGATCGTATGAACGCTTCGCAGAAGGCTGTGGTGAAGCAGACTATCGTGGGATTCGCGTCAACCTTCTCAAAGGTGGCGTAACATGGCTGATGAAATTACCGTTACCGATGCCGGTCATAGCTTTGTTGTCGGCAAGTCCGGCGCGGGTGCGCAGATGCGGATTATCCGCATGCTGGGTCCGGAATTATCCAAAAACGATGCTTATGTGACGATGGCGACATTGTGCAGCGCCGTAACATCCATTGACGGCGTGCCGGTGCCCAAACCCACCAAGCCGGAACATTTTGAGGCTCTAGCAGATCAGATTGGCGACAGCTTGAACAAGGTGGCCGAGGCTTTCAAGGCGCTGAACGGCGGCGCTGCCACCGAAGCCGAGGGGGTTGAGGCAGCAAAAAACTAGTAGGGCACCCGCTATTCACCAACGCCTTATGGTTGGTGAAAAACGGCGTGCCCTATCAGACTGCGATGGAGATGGATTGGGTTGATATGCTTGCTCATTGTGTTGTAATGGGCAGTTTTGAGGGCAACGATTTCAACTGGCAAACCATGCAATGGAGCCGCCCATGAGCGATATGTCGATCCTGGGTTTCATCGCCAAAGTTTCTGACATGACCATAGCCGTTCATGAAGCTGGGTATCATGCTTTAGAGCGTGCTGCGGTGTTGGTGGAGAAAGAGGCGAAATCTTCAATCGGCACATATCAAAGCGCGGCGGGACCATTTGCCGCTTGGGCTGAGTTAGCAGACGCCACCAAAGCTGACCGCGTGCGGCAAGGCTACACCGAAAACGACCCCGAATTGCGCGACGGCACCATGCGCGATGGAATTGAGCATACGGTCGTCATGCGCGGCTTTGATGGCGAGGCGCATATAGGCTCTGACGATCCGATTCTGGCTTATCAGGAATTAGGCACATCGAAAATGCCACCGCGCTCCATTCTTGGAGGGGCGCTATTTCGTGAGGCTGACAAGGTGGCTGAAATTATCGGCCATACGGTTTACGGGGCATTGATCGGCGAAGAAGTGTTCGCTGGTTCGATTCCCGTTATCGGCGACGGTACTTAAAAAACCACAAGCCGATGGCCATCAAACCTATGTAAACGATCAGCCCAGCCCATGCGCTGGCATCAAAAGTGTACGAAAACCAAAGCAAAAAAATATAAAGCGACGGCGGCACCATTAACGCTGCCAAAAACCAACCGACAAAAACACCGATTAGCTTCCCAAGTTTCATGCGCTTGCCGGGGCGGTACGTTTGCCGCGCTCTGAAATCTGGCGTCCCGCCGTCATCCTCAAAATCGGAGGCCGGATCGAGCGAGCCATCTTCAAGAATAATTTTGACCATGCCTAAAACATAGGCAAAAACCTGACGAAAGGCAACCCGAATGACGGACGTGTACAATATCGCCGTCAAGATCGGGATGCAAAACGGGGTTTCCTCTGTTTTGCGCGTCATCCAGGGAGATTTATTCGGCCTAAATCAAACGGTTGACCTCACATCCGGGAAATTTAAGCTACTTGCGGTTGTGGCAGGCGGCGCGATGGCGGCAATCGCCGGGACCGCCGCGCTCAGGGGCATGGGCAAAATCATTGAGGCCGGTGACAAGATTATTCAGCAACAGCAAAAATTGCGAATGCTGGGTTTTGGCAATGCCGATGTAAACAGCCTGACCAGCCAAGCTATATCAGTTGCAACCTCAACGCCGGGCTATTCCGCCGCTCAGGTGCTTGGCATTCAAAACGACTTAGTGCGCTCGCTTGGTAGTGCAGCGGATGCCAACTCGGTATTAAAATCCACCACGCAAGATGCTTTCGTCATTCAAAGGCTTACTGGCGACACATCAGACAAGGGCATCCTGGCAGCGATCAAAGCAGTTGACGTGCAAGGCGGTGCCACCAAAAACGGCAAGATCGACCCGCAGACATTCGCGGCCAATTTGCACGCCATGACGGCGGCTATTGCGGTGTCAAACGGCTTGCTTTCCCCTGAACAGATTTTGCAAATTACACGCATGGCCGGGCCAACTGCTCAAGGCGCTGATTTCTCATCGTGGATATTCTCTAACCTTTCCGCCTTTATGAACATGGGCCGCATTGCTGGCCGTGGCATCAACATGGCGGGAAGGGATTTGCTTGCGGGGTATTCAACCAAGGTTTCCGCTGCTGAGGGTTTGAAACTAGGGCTGTACGGCTCAGATGCCATCACCAAAGATTTCGACCGCTATTATATTGATCCGTCAAAAGTTGTTGGCGGCGACGTTCTCACTGATCCAAAGCAAGGCATCCCGGCATGGGTGCAGCAAGTGTTGGTGCCTAAACTCATGGCCGCTGGCTTTGTGACGCCGCAGCAAATTGCGCAAGAGGTTGATCGGTTAATCCCGAACATCACGGCTCAACGTTATATCTCGCAAGAAGCTATCGCCGCCGCGCAGCAAAACCGTGACCTAGCGCTGGCAATCGGCTCCAACGGTCAAAATTTATTTGCAGATGCGCAAGGCTCTCTCAATGCGCAAATGCAGGATTTTACGGCCAGTTGGAACAGCCTAATTCAGGCGCTTGGCTTGCCGATGGTAAAAACTGCCATCGGTGTAATGCAAAACATTACCGCCACCATCAATGAATTTTCAAATTGGGCATTTACCCACCAAAATACCGTAAAAATTATTGACGTGATGCTCGCTAGTCTTGCTGGTGCGCTGACCGTACTTGGAGCTGCGGCAATGATTGGCGGTCTAGTCATGCTTGTGGGTGCCACTGGGACTGGTGGCTTAGTGTTTGGTTTGGCGGCTGGTATTGCTGCATTAGTTGCATCGTTTGCTGCGCTCTCTGTAGCGTTTCCTGAACTGTTTAATGGACCCAACAAAGCTCTCCAATATAAAAAAACTGGTAATCTCTGGTTGGACGACCCAACGACTGCCATTGAAAATGCCTTCGGTAGATATTTTGGAGGCAACGGCGGGACGTGGGCACCTGGGCCTTGGGGGTCAACAACATGGGTTCCGCCCTCATCAAACGCTTCTTCCAGCACCCCGCAATCAGTTGTGGTGGTTAACCATAACGCCATCGCCCGCGCCATGCATCAGGGCCTTGCCGGAGCCGCCAATACATCCTCGGCATACCCCAACGGCAGTACCGGAACCAATAGCCGCATAACCTTCCCCGGCACGCCTGCGCTGGCATCGCCATGAGCGGCATTTTATCGGCTATCGAATCCGCTGGGCAGTTGTTTGGCGGATACGGTCAGGTCACGCTTGGCCCGGTGCAATTCAGCGGTGTTGAAGTACCTGAATCCATCTCGCTTGGTGGGGCTCAAAAGCTCATCACGTTTGAAAAGCCAGGCGGGCAACGCACAATCCAGGCGATGGGTCGCAGCGACGCGCCAATGAGCTGGGCTGGCTACCTTGAAGGGCCGAACGCAGAAAGCCGGATGCAGTTACTCGACAGCCTGCGTCAATCCGGTGCGGTCATTCAACTGGCGTTTGGGCAGTCATCTTTTAAGGTGGTGGTTGACTCGTTTCTGGCATCCTACAAGCGGTCAAACTGGATACCTTATCGTATTACAGTTACGGTATTGCAGGATAATGCGGCGTCCTTGGCTTCATCGCCGCCTTCATTGCTTGATAGCCTAAATAGCGACCTCAACAGCGCAGCCGGGTTTGATGTTGCTGCCGCTGCGCAATCTGCCATCACCGACGCTGTATCGGTGGTGAATGTTGCCGGGGCGCTGGGGTTAAACACAACTGCATGGACCAATGCGGTGGGTGGCTTGCTCACGGCGCAAGGCTTGATCGGCACCGAACAACTTGCGGCCACCGGCAGCATCGCGGGCGTGGTTTCGGCGGCTGGCACCGTGGGCAACATGCTTGGCGTGACGCAGATTGGCAACGCAGCGTCAGCACTGACAGGCGTATTGTCCACCACGCAAACGCTCGCAGCCACTACCCAAGCCGGGGCTTATGTTAGCCGCGCCATTGATAACCTGATGACTGTGAGCGCGTAATGCAAACCATCCAAGTTAATGGCGGCAATCTTTACCAGCTTGCGGCGCAGTATTTAGGCGATGCTTCGCAATGGGTGCGGATTGCTATTCAGAACAATATCAGTGACCCGTTTTTAACCGTATCGGCACCGATCACACTCACCATTCCTG
Source organism: Acidobacteriaceae bacterium (assembly GCA_031296355.1). Next base: position 6,348 of record JARLFX010000236.1, on the reverse strand, counting down.
ACGTAAACCCGCAAGCCACTGGCGGGGTGCCGCCGCAGTGAGTGCGTACCTCGGACCAGTAAGCGATGGCACCGCATACACGCCGCGCTTGCGTATAAAAGCCAATGGCACGGCATTGCCGTTTCCGGTTGAGGCAAACGTCAATTTGACTAACACTTGGACGGCGGCGCGGTGGAGTGCAGGCGTATCGTATCAAGATACCGACGCGATGAATGGCGCATGGTTTGCTGTTCAAAACAATATCCGAATTGAGATTGATATTGCTTTGGACGGCGTGAATTTTCAAACGGTAATGATCGGCAATACCGATGAAATTGATCTAGCGCCGGACCATAACTACGTTGCTTTATCAGGCCGGGATTTAACGGCTCTGCTGATTGACCAGAAAACAGCCACCACGTACCAGAATCAAACCTCTAGCGAAGTTTCCACCATTCTTGCCAATGCGGTGGGTTTAACGCCGGTTGTCACCTCGACTAAAACACCCATCGGGCAATTTTACGCTAACGATCATACCCGCATGAGCATGGGTGACTTGGCTCAGTCGATCACCGATTGGGACTTGCTGACATACCTTGCTCAACAAGAGAATTTTGATTTATTTGTGCAAGGATCATCGTTGTATTTTCAGCCGACCGCGACGGCGCAGACAACGCCTTATCAGGTTTTATGGTCTCGCGTTGCCGGTGTTGCGACATCGAATGTTCAAAACCTTGCCCTCAAACGCTCTTTGACATTGGCAAAAGACGTGAGCGTGACGGTGCAATCGTGGAATAGCTACCAGCGCAAGTCCATCACCGCGACGGCAACTTCGACGGCTAATGGTTCATCCTCGACCGGCCCGGCGCAAAAATACGTGTTTTACAAGCCAAACTTGACCCCCTCTCAAGCGGCTGATTATGCCAACTTGCAGCTTGCTCAGATTTCCCGCCATGAGCGCGTTATTGATTTCGATGTTCCCGGTGATTTAACTTTAACGCCGCGCTCTGTTGTGCAGTTATCCGGCACTGGCACCGGGTTTGACCAGCTTTACTACCCTGATGAGATTTCCCGCACCATTAATTTTGAGCAAGGCTTCACCCAACACGTGTCGGCACGCAACCATGGAGCATCGCAGCAAGTGGCGCTGGCTGCTGGCGGCGGCACGTCTATCGGCGGGCTTGGGTTTTGATGGATAAATTTTTCAACAGCATCAAACAGGCATCCCAGGGCCTCGATCGGCAGATGGGGCAACCGCGCTTTGGTATTGTCGCAAGCGTCAACCCAAACGATTACACGGCGCGGGTTTTTGTTCAGCCTGATAATGTGCTGTCTGGATGGTTGCCGATTGCCTCACAGTGGATTGGCAACGGCTGGGGATTGGTATGTCCGCCTTCACAGGGCGATCAGGTGATTGTGGTGCCGCACGATGGCGACGCGGATAACATGGTCATCATTGGCCGTGTTTATGCCGCTCAAGGTGGCGTGACACCTCCGCCTGCACCGTCTGGTGAGTTTTGGCTAGTGCATCAGTCTGGTTCATACATCAAACTCTTAAATAGCGGCGGCATCGTTTCCAATGGGCCGTGGTCACATACCGGCTCGTTCTCAGCCACCGGCAACATCACGGCGGGCAACGGCACTGGCGATCAGGTTGATCTACTAAACCACACCCACACCAGCGAAACGCCTGGCACGCCAACCAGCGCACCGATTGCAGGAACCTAATCTATGGCCGGTATTTCGCATTATTTTGGGAATGACCTGTCATTCTCGGCAACGGGTGATCTTGCGACAGTCTCCGATGCCGATTTAACCACTCAACGCATTCTGCGGCGCATTTTGACCGCGCCGGGCGGGTATATCTGGAACCCTACCTATGGTTGCGGCTTGCCGTCTCAAATAGGCCAACCGACAAATGTGATGGCGGTTCAAAACGCCATCAGGGCGCAGATATTTCAAGAGGCAACAGTCGCTAAAGCCCCTGAACCCGTCATCACCCTCACCGGCAACCCTGACGGCACGTTTGTCGCCAACATCATCTACACCGACGCCCCTAGCGGCCAAACAAAAACCCTAACCGTTCCGGTGTCATAAATGCTGTCCTTGCAAACCCTTGTAACCCTCGTTCAAAACATGGCGGCGGCGGCGCAATCGGCTGCGTCAACCGCGCTTGACTTCACCATTGGCTCCGTCGAGCGTGCGCTGGTTGAGGCCGTGGCGGGCGTTCAGCTTTGGCTGCAATATCTTGTGCTGGCCGTGCTGCAACAGGCGTTTTTGTCATCCTGCACCGGCAGTCAGGTTGATGCGTGGTTTGCCAATAATTTCCCCATGTTTGGCGGGCGGCTGCTGGGAACATATGCCACCGGGTCAGTAACCTTTTCACGGTTCACTGCCACCTCGTCGGCGCTGGTGCTGGTGGGGTCTCTGGTTCGCACCGCCGATGGCACGCAGAGCTTTGCGGTGGTAGTTGATACAACCAACCCGCTCTATGTCTCGGCGTCAAACGGTTATTTAATCCCGGCAGGCGTGACGGCTGCGACTATTGCGGTTGAAGCCGTCGCTATCGGCGCAGGCGGCAATGTCGCAGAAAATACGATCAGCCAGATTGTCGGCTCGGTGCCCTACGTGGATACCGTGAATAATGCGTCGGCCTTTACCGACGGCGAGCCGCAGGAAACGGATGCGGCGGTGAAACTACGGTTTCAGAATTGGCAGGAAACCCGCGCTTCTGGAACCTATGCGGCTGTGGAATATGCTGTGCAGAGCGTGCAGACAAATCTAACTTACACTGTCACCCCGAACGCAGTGGTCGGCGGCACATATACCCCAGGCTCATTCGTGGTTGCGATTGATGACGGCTCAGGAGCCACGCCAACGGCTACTGTGACCGCCGTATCTAATGCTGTGGCCTTGGTTCGCCCGATTGGTTCCACCGCCTATGTGGTGGCTGCTACGCCGCTCACAGTTACCGTGGGAATGACCCTGACCGTTGCCATCGGTTATTCCACCAGCGCAGCCCAGGCGGCTGTGGGCGCGGCTGTGCTGGCTTACATTGACGGCTTGCCGGTAGGTGCCACGATGCCCTACACCATCCTGGCAAAGCTGGCTTACGATGCCTTTATTGGCGTCTCCAATGTCACCGGCATCACATTGAACGGTGCAACCGCTGATATCGTACCGACAACCTCGCAAGTTTGCCGGGCTGGCGTGATTACGATTAACCCATGATAGGCGATCAACTGGACATGGTGGGGCGTCTGCGGGCGCTTCTGCCGCAGGGATGGTTTCCAACTGAGGAAACAAATTCTGGCACGTCATCAACCGCCCCGGTATTGTATTCGCTACTGTCGGGCCTCGGTAACGGCTTGGCTTGGGGCTATTCGTTTATAGCCTTTGCCTCGGCGCAAATACTGATAGCGACCTCAACCGATATTTGGCTTGACCTTCACGCCTTTGATTTTCTCGGCACGTCGCTCTTGCGCCGATTGCAAGAAAGCGATTCATCGTTTTTGGTCCGCGTGCAGGATGCTTTATTTCCGGCGGCCAATACTCGGGCCGCGTTGATTGCCCGGCTGACGCAACTGACAGGCCGCAAGCCGATTGTTTTTGAACCGACTAACCCAGCCGATACCGGCGCGTATGGATATGGTGGGCTTGGTTATGGCGTGGCGGGCGGCTACGGCTCGTTGCTGCTGCCGTTTCAGGCGTTCGTTACGGCTTTCCGTCCGGTAGGGCAGGGCGTGCCGTTGCTGGCGGGGTATTCTGGAAATTTATCAACGCCGGTTTATGCGCCGCTCGGTTATGGCGTGGGCCTTGGCTCTTACGTTGACATTGCAACTGCCTTTGATGGCGTCACCGATGCCGACATTTACGCAACCGTCGCGGCTGTTGAGCCTGCCGGTTCGATCGTTTGGACGAATATCACTTCCTGAAAATAAGGACTAATTATGGACAGAACCATCGTCTATCCAGGCGCAATCCCACTTGATTCTGACTTACTCAACGCTGAACAGCAAATAATGGTGGGCCTTGGCGGGCTGCTGCAAATGTGCCTCGGCACTGGCACTTATTGCGATGGATTGGCGGGTTCTCAAACCACCGTCGCCAGCATGACCATTAACATCGGCCCCGGCTCGATCACGTCATTGCAGGAAGTTGATGCAACCGCGTTTGGTTCACTGGGCACCAACACGGCGTCGCTGGTTAAGCAGGGCATCAATTTGGGCACCACGCAATTCACCCTGACCGCGCCCAGCACGTCTGGGCAGTCAATCAATTATCTGGTTGAGGCGTCATTCCTTGAACAAGATGGCACGCCGGTTGTGTTGCCGTATGTCAATCCGGCTAATCCCGCATCGCCATATTCCGGTCCGGCCAACTCTGGCACCGCGCAAAACACCAAGCGCAAGCAATCGGTGCAGTTACAGCTTAAAGCGGGTGCTGCGGCAACCACCGGCACGCAAACAACCCCAGCCACCGATACGGGCTATGTGCCGCTCTACGTGATTACCGTGGCCTATGGGCAAACCTCCATCACCACCGCGCAGATTACCCGCGCGGCTGGTTCATCGTTCATTGGCAATAAAATACCGCAAATTGACAATTATTCGCAGTTATTTTCGGTGATCTTGGTTAAGTCGTCTGCCTACACGATGATGCCCGGTGATAACGGCGCGTATTTGTCGATCAGCGGGACCACCACAATCACGCTGCCGCTTACATCGGGCATCGTGTCTGGTTACATCCCCATGCTGGCTAATAATGGCTCCGGCGTTGTCACGATCAATACCAACAGCGCAACGGTTTATCTTCCGACTGGTGCCACCTCCACGTCATTCGCGCTAAATCCCGGCGATTTTGTAATGCTGGATTATGACGGCGTGGCTTATCGCACGCTGTCGGGCTCCGCGCCGGTTTTGGGGGCAGCGCAGTTGGGGCAGTTTTCGACTGTTACGAGTGGGACGCCCGGAACGGCGGGGAGTTACACAATCACGAAATGGCCCGACCCGACAACAAGTAGTGGCTACAGGGTGCGGATTTCCGGCACCTCAGCCGCTTTTAATTCTCAAACCTACCAAAGCACGACGCTCCCGATAACACTAAATGGCGTGGCTCCAGGTGGCTGGGGCGTAAGCACATTTTTCCCCGGTTTCAGCGCAAGTGATGACGTTGATATGCAAGTCATAGGCGCTCCGACGACTACGCAAATCGTTATCGCGGCTAATACTCCTGGTGGAGGAACTCCTACTTGGCCAGCTTATGCAACGTATTTCGTAGAGGGCTGGTAAAATGACACAATACGCATATTTCGATTCCACGATTTCCGCGCCGTCTCCTGTCGTTTCTTGGCCCGACACGGAATTTCTGCCGCTGGTAAATATGCCGCCTGCCGCCGATCTTCTGGCCCTCACGCCCGCGCAATGGGATGCCCGCATGACCGGGCTGTGGGCAGTCAGCAACGGCGCGCTAGTAGCCTATACGCCCCCTGTCATCGCTCCCACGCTGGCCGAGGCGCAGGCCACCCAAACCGCACAGATCATCGCCGCCGCACAGGCTGCGCTCGCGGCAATCGTGGCCGCGTATCCCGACCTTGAGGTAGCAACCTGGCCGCAGCAATATGCCGAGGCGCAGGCGTACACGGCGAGCAGCACGGCACCCACGCCGATGCTCTCCGCGATTGCTACGGCGTCGGGATCCACGGTGGCGGTCATGGCACAGGGCGTCATGGCTAAGGCATCCTCGTATCAGGCAGCATCCGGCGCGGTCATTGGCAAGCGGATGGCACTGACGGGGCAGATTGCCGCCGCGACAACCGTGGCGGCAGTTCAGGCTGTCGCGTGGTGAACGCATACCGCCGCTTCAACACCCGGTTAGCGGCCATAATCACAGGCGCGGTCTCAACGATGACCTGCGCTTACGTGTTCGCAGTCTTGGCTTGCGTGAGCCTGCCGGAAGCGATCCATGGCGGCGCGGCCACGCTGGTTGCCTGGACCGCGCAGACATTCCTGCAACTGGTGCTGCTCTCGGTCATCATGGTCGGCCAGGACGCGCATCGCGCACGCCAGGACGAACACGCGGCCAGCCTCGCCGCATTGCACGCCAAACACGACGCGACCCACCCGGAGATTGCAGAATGACAACGGTTCCACAACTGCCGCCGGAAGTTACCCCTGCCGCGACGGATCAAATCCCCGTCGCGCAGGCTAATGGCGTTTTATACAGGGGTACGCCGCTGCAAATCGTTACGCCGACGCTGGACGTAACTGGCGGCACGGCGTCGCATACGGCGCTATTGGCCGAAACCGCCCGCGCCGAGGGTGCAGAAGGCACGCTCACCACAAACCTCGCCGCAGAGACCGCCCGCGC
>JARLFX010000235.1 GCA_031296355.1 Acidobacteriaceae bacterium | reverse complement strand
CGTAGATATGGGGCACCCAGTTTGTGGTTTGGTTTGAACTATTCGGCGGCGGGTTCGGCTGCTTCGGCGGCGAGGTCGTGGATGGTGGTGAGCTTGAGGACTTCGAGCTCGCGGCTGCCGCCGGGAGTGACGACCATGGCGACGTCGCCGACTTTCTTGCCGACCAGGGCGCGGCCAATGGGCGAAGTGGTGGAGATCAGGCCCTGAGAGACGTCGGATTCTTCGCTGGTGACGAGCTTGTAGGTGAGCTCTTCGTTCTTGGTGGAATCGAAGACGACGATGCTGGCGCCGAAGGCGACGCGATCGCGGGGGATGTTGGCCAGATTGACCAGCGAGAGCTCTGCCATGCGCTTTTTGAGCTGGCCGAGGCGTGCGTTGACGAAAACCTGGCGCTGTTTGGCCATGTGGTATTCGGCGTTTTCGCTGAGGTCGCCGAGGGCGACGGCTTTCTTGATCTCAGCGGGCAGCTCGGTGGTGAGCTCGTGCTCAAGAAGAGTGATCTCTTCCTGAAGCTTCTTTTTGATGTGTTCTGTCATGGTTTATCGAGGAAGTGGAGCTTGGCCTTTCATTATACGACGCGGAGCGGCGGGAGTGGTTCGCGGTTCGTTCCAATGTTCGGTGGCAGAGGTAAAAGACCCTGGGGTTCGGCGCAGCGGAAGGCTGATACCGCATGGGTTGCGGGGAGGCCTTCGGGATCCTTCGCGCAAAGGCGCGCTCAGGATGACACCTTCTAATTGAGTGGTAGAGCGAGATGGGACTGACGCTGATATAAAGCGAAAACCAGATTCCGCGCGCTTCGCTTCGGAATGACAAACAAATACCAAAACGAGAAGCAGATTCTTCGCTGCGCTCAGAATGACAGATCGGTGGGGTGGGTGGCGCTGTTGCGCTGGGCTTCGAGGAAGGATTGCAGGATGAGGACGGCGGCGACCTGGTCGATGATCTCTTTGCGGGAGCGGCGGTCAGCGGAGTGGCCGGCGTCGTCAAGCTGGCGATGGGCCTGGGTGGTGGTGAGACGCTCGTCCCAGAGGTGAATGGTGACGTTGGTTTCGGCAGCGAGGGCGGCGGCAAACTCCTGCGCTTTGGTGGCCTGGGGGCTTTGATCGCCGGACATGTAGAGCGGATTGCCCACAACGACGTGGGTGCAGGCGTGCTTGCGGAGGAGGCGGCCGAGGGATTTCACATCGGCGCGGCGTGTGGTGCGGTGCAGGGTGAAGAGAGGCTGCGCGGTGTAGCCGAGCTCGTCTGAGATGGCGACGCCGATACGGCGGTCGCCAACGTCGAGGGCAATAATCCGCTGCATGGCTGGGTCAGGCAAAATCGGCATCTACCAGAGTGTACCGCTGAGTATAGAAACTCAGCGCGGATGGGACGGAAAGTACGGGATCAAGGCGGATAAAACTTAAAATCGTGAAAGACACAAAACAGATTCCTGCGCTCCGCTGCGGAATGACAAAATCAATTGATTTGATCGAAGGGCTCTACACCGGAGAAATTCTCTGAGTCCTTGAAATCCTATTTTTTTCGTTTTATCCGTGCTGAAGCTCTTGTCTTCAAACGGTACAATCTTCGCGGAGAGGGTACATTTGCGACTTCTGACGATACTGTTTCTGCTGGCCGCGCTGGTGACGGGCGGCGTGTGCTACCGGCTGTATGTTCCCTACGGAACGTACAACGAAGCGTTCGTGGATATCCCCGTGGGGACGCGGACACCAGAGATAGCGCAGGCGCTGGAAGAAGGCGGCGTGATCCGCTCGCGGCGGGGATTCGAGATACTGCGGCTGATCAAGGGCGGCAAGCTGAAAGCGGGCGAGTACCGGTTTGACCATCCGGATACGCTGCTGCATATCTATGCGCGGCTGGTGAAGGGCGACGTGTTCACGGTGGCGCTGAGCGTGCCGGACGGGTACAACCTCTACGACATTGCGCAGGCGGCGCAGACGGCGGGGCTGGGCACGCGCGAAGGGTTTCTGGCAGCAGCGCGCTCGCAGACAGGGCTGATCGCGGATTTCAGTCCGAAGGCGGAGAGCCTGGAGGGCTACCTGTTTCCGGACACGTACCACTTCTCACGACATGCGACGGACGAGCAGATGGTGGCGGCGATGGTGCACCGGTTCCGGCAGACGGCGGCGCAGATTGGGCTGACGACCGATGTGCAGGAGGCTGTGACGATGGCTTCGCTGGTGGAGAAGGAGACGGGCGTCGCCACGGAGAGGCCGGTGATCGCAGGCGTGTTTGAGAACCGCATGCGCAGGAACATGCCGCTGGAGACGGATCCTTCGGTCATCTACGCGGCGCTGCTGGAGGATCGTTACCGGGGCACGATCTACGCTTCTGACCTGGCCAGCCTGTCGCTGTACAACACATACAAACACCTTGGACTGCCGCCGGGGCCGGTATGCAATCCGGGGCGGGATTCGCTGCTGGCGGCGCTGCATCCGGCGACGACCAAGTACCTTTATTTTGTGAGTGATGCGGCGGGCCACAGCGTATTCGCGGAAGACCTGAAACAGCAGAGCGAGAACGTGCAGCAATACCGCCATAGTATTGAATCGCAAGTTGCTCATTAAGCGTCTGATCCTACAAGAGATAGATATACTGTGAGCTTGTGCGATTGACGCGAAACATCTTCTGTAAGCTGGGCGCGCTGATGCTGGTAATGCCAGCATTGACGGGGTGTCTTTTGCCCCACCACCGCACGGTATTGCGCGTGACCACGCCCGTGGTACAGATCTCTACCGTGGACCAGCTGGTGAAGCTGGTGAACGAGCGGTTTGATGCGGTGCAGTCGCTGAACGCATCGGTAGAGATCGCCGCCAGCGTGGGCGGATCGAAGACGGGCAATGTAACCGACTACACGGCGATGAATGGCTACATCCTGCTGCGCAAGCCGACAGACATGCGGGTGCTGCTGCTGGTGCCGGTGCTGCATACAACGGCGCTGGACATGGTGAGCAACGGTACGGACTTCAAGATGTACATCAAGGCGAAGAACAGGGCGATCGTGGGGACGGAGACGATCACGGAGCCATCGAAGAATCCGCTGGAAAACCTGAGGCCGTCGATCTTCCGGGATTCGCTGCTGGTGCGGGGTATTTCGGGGGACAACCTGGTCTCCATGACCTCTGACACGCAGGTGCTGATCAGCGAAGACAGGAAGCATGCGACGGAACTGCTGGATTATGACCTGAACATCCTGCGGCGCAAAGGGACGAGCAACCAGCTGGAGACGCTGCGGGTGATCCACATCAACCGCACGACGCTGCTGCCCTATCAGCAGGACATCTACGACGAGCAGGGACGGCTGGCAACGGTTACGACGTATGACAAGTATGAGCTGTTCGGCGATGTGCAGATGCCGACGGAGCTGACGATCAAGCGGCCGCTGGATGAGTACCAGATCAAGATGACAGTGAACAAACTGACACTGAACCAGAAGATGGGCGATGAGCAGTTTGAGCTGAAGATCCCGGATAATGTGCCTACACAGAAGATGATGTGATGCAGGGCAAAAAGCTCAGCACGGATACGACGGATACGACGGATTCTGGGGATTAAAAACAAAAACTTTGAATCGGTGATTCGCATGGGGTCTGTGCGGATTTCTTTTGGCTGCGCGGAGAGGCGGTTCGCGCTTCGCATTCACTTGACAGCTTAGATTTCGAGCCCTGGATGCGAGACCATGGGCTGCGGTGCAGCGGAAGGTTGACAGTACATGGGTTGTGGGAAGACCTTCGGGATCCTTCGCGCAAAAGCGCGCTCAGGATGACACTTTTTCATTTCGTGGGTGTGCGGATGAGATTGGTGCCGGTATAAGCGAAAAGCAGATTCCGCGCGCTTCGCTTCGGAATGACAAAGAAAAGCAACAACAAAAGAAGAAGCAGGTCCTTCGCTTCGCTCAGGATGACAATTATTTGTGGGATGACAAATTATTGGTGGACGAGATGTGCGGCTAGCGGGCGATTAGCTGTGGGTGATGCCGGTTTTGGCGGCGTGGGCGGCGATGGCATTGTTGATCTGGAAGGCTACGGCCAAGGCGGCGCGGGCAGCGTGGCCGGTGACACACGGCGGGGTGCGATGGCGCACTGAGTCTACAAACGATTCAAGCTCCAGGATCAGCGGCTCCTTCGCTTCGACCGGGACTTTGCTGAGGGCGAGGCCCATGGAGGGGTGCGTGCCGGGCGTGGCGGCGGCGAGCAGGGCAAGCTGCGTGGGAGTGAGTGCGGCGCTGGCGGAGACATCGATGTAGAGCAGTTCGCGGTGAGCGAAGTCGATGGAGAAGTATTGCTGGGGCTGGAAGAAGCGCAGCTTGCGCACGCGCTCGGTGCTGACGCGGCTGGCGGTGAAGTTGGCCACGCAGCCGTTGGCGAATTCTAAGCGCACGTTGGCGATGTCGGTTTTGGGCGAGAGGACGGGCAGGCCGACGGCGCGAATCTCTACCACCTCAGACGGGACAAAGCTGAGCACGATATCGAGATCGTGAATCATGAGGTCGAGGACCACATCGACATCGAGCGAGCGCGGGGTAAAGATGCTGAGGCGGTGCGCCTCAAAGAACATGGGCCGGTGCAGTAGAGGGAGAGCGGCGGTGACGGCGGGGTTGAAGCGTTCGAGGTGGCCGACCTGCAGGATGCGGCCACCGGCGGCGGCAGCGGCGATGAGCGCGTCTGCCTCTGCCAGCGAGGAGGCGATGGGCTTCTCGACGAGCAGATCAAGGCCGGCGGCGAGCAACTGGCAGCCGAGGCGACTGTGGTGCACGGTAGGCACACAGAGCGAGGCGGCGGTGACGCCGAGACCGGCGGCAAGAAAATCTTCAATGCTGTTAAAGGTGGGGATGCCATATTCCGCAGCGATGGTGGAGGTGACGGCGGGGTTGGAATCTACCGCGGCAGCGAGGGTGACAGCGCCGGAGGCCTGGAGTTCGCGATAGACGCGCAAGTGGTTGCGGCCGAAGGAGCCTGCACCGATGACGGCTATACGAATTGGATTCTGGCTTGGCACTGCCGGCGGCTTACTTGCCCTCTACCGCATGGAGGCAGCGAGTATAGAGCTCCAGCAGATGACCGACGAGGTCTTCGCCTTTGGCTGCGGTGGGAGCAGCAAAGCCGACCGTGGCGGCTGCGGGGGTGCGGGCGACGTTGGCCGTGGTGGCAACGAATTTGAGCAGATCGAGTGCAATGTCTTCGTTGCGGCGGGCCGTGTTGGCAGGTTGATCCATCGAATCCTCCAATTGAGATGGTAGCAGGAAGGTTGGGAAGATGGCGGCGGCAGCGCTGAGGTAAGAGACCGTGGGCTTTAGGGCAGCGGAAGCTTGACGCGGTGTGGGTCGTGGGAAGAGCTTCGGGATCCTTCGCGCGAAGGCGCGAAGGATGACACTTTCTCCTTGAGTGGTTGCCGCCGGGATAAGCGAAAAGCAAATTCCGCACGATTCGCTTCGGAATGACAAACAAATGCAAAAGCGAGAAGCAGATTCTTCGCTGCGCTCAGAATGACAAATTATTTAGTGGAACGACACGTTGTTAGTGGGCGGAGCTGTGCGGTTAGCGAGTGATTCGGTGTGGGTGATGCCGGCTTCTGCGGCTTTGACGGATAGCTGTTTCAGCTGACTAGATGCCGGTGAGGAGGAGGCAGGCGCGGCCCATGATGAAATCGGCGGGCTGGGCATGCGTGCCGAGGCGGAGGAGGCGGACGGGGTGCTCCAGGCTGAGAGGGCGGAGGACGAGGTGGCAATCTTCGAGGGAGACGAAGCGGAAGAGGAGGGAGCCGCCGTAGTTGACGGCGTAGAGGGTGGGGTGAGGAGCGTGGTAGTGGGCGAGCGAGGTGTAGTGGCGGTCAATGACGACAACGGAGCCGATGGTGAGCAGAGGGTGCATGGGTTCGGCCTGTTCGCGGTCAAGCGTGACGGCGACGTAGCGCTGCCAGTGGACGCGCTGAGGTGCGGGACGGGAACGGTTGTCGCGGAGACAGGCGGTGGGCAGGCGAAGGCTGTGGGCGCCATCGTGCTGGACGGTGGGACGATGCAGAACTTCGGAGGGCGAAGCGATGGGGATGAGGGAGGTTTCCGCGGCGCGGGAAGGAAGACGGCTATCGAGGGGGTGTTCAAAGGGGACGATCTGCTCGATGGAGATATTCTGCGCGGCGAGGATGCGGTCAAGGCCTTCGAGGGAGAAGAGGCGGCGGCGGTTGAGGACGTTGGAGATGTGGGCCTGACGGAACCCGGTCTGGCGCGCAAGTAATGATCCGGTGAGGACTCCGCGCTCGATGCGGCGGAGGAGTTCAAGGCGAAGATGTTCGTGCAGATCCCGGAAGTTCATGTGTGTGCGTACAAGCCCACCAACTATAGCAATCAGCTAAGTAAGTTTTACCTGCTGAATAGCTTAGAGAAGTATCATCTACCGACATTTGGCAGCAATTTCGACTATTCGCAAATCATGACAGAAAAGCCTTGTCTGAAAGCTGAAGAGCCGTTATATCTCGGTGTCTTCCCCGATAGCAAAAATCCAACGGTGTTCCCCGGAAGGAGCTCGCGAACGAATGCACGTTGCAACAGGGCCGGCGTGCCGGTGAAGCATGATTCTCCCAACTTTTGGACACAGAACGCAGGAAGATTCCGCTCGAAAGGAGAGGCCGATAGAGCTTACCCCCCAGCGGAAGCTTCAGCAACCTGCAACTTTTCTGCGAGAAGAGTGCAGACCATGAGGCGATGAACGAATTTCGCCCAAGGAAAGCAAGAAACGCATGAAGCAAGTGAAGATGGATCTGAAGGTATGCGAGGGTTGCGGTGGACTCTGGGTCCGCAACGAAAAAGAGCCCGGCGTTTACTGCCGGCACTGTAGCGTGACACTGGCGGCGTTCCCTGCTCCGCGAGTGAAGCGTGAGGCTGGAGTGCGGAAACGGCTGGAGGGCATTGCGATGCCCCGGTTCGGATTGACGCCGCAGCTAAGCCAGATGGGCGGTGCGCAATGAGCGCGGCGGTGTTGCCGATGGTATGGGCGGCGCAGCGCACGAGCCATGAGCACTGGGGAGTACACCAGCGAACGATGCAGGCCGGGTATGCGGTGATGGAAGAGCCGCCGGCTGCGGTGAAGCCGGAGCTGGCGTTCTACCGGAAGTACACGGAGGGGATGCTGCGGCGGTATGTGCGGTTCTCGATGGAGGCGGGACGGGTGCCTTCGCTGCTGGGCCAGGAGATGTTTCGCGGGCGGGTGACGAGCTACCGGGTGCGAAGCTTCGAAGACGTGGTGATCTTTGTGTACGACGTGGAGAAGTGCCTGAAGCAACTGGACCTGCAGTCGCAGGAGCTGGTGGCGCGGATCGGGCTGCAGGAGTATTCGCAGAACGAGACGGCGGAGATGCTGGGCATGAGCCTGCGGAGCGTGGTGCGGCAGTATGGCGACGCGCTGGACAAGCTGACGGCCATCTTTCTGGAGGCGAAGATGCTGGAGCCGGATGCTGGGCGCAAAACGTGTCAAGCCCCCAAGAAGGGAGTAATGAGCGAAAAGGGTTGATTTTACTGGTGAAAATAATTGTTTAAAACGTGGCGTAGTTGGGTAACTGAACTTGTTATCCTGAATAGGCAGTGAAAAGAAAGCGGGAGGCGCGCGATGCGCTCTCCCGCTTTCTTTTTGGAAGGAACACGATGGCCGTGAAAAAAAAGAAGAGTACGGGAGCGACGGGCGGCAAGGGCCAGAAGCCGGTGGAGGCTGCGGAGGAAACAAACGGGGCATCCAATGAGACAATCCCGCAGGCGACGAAGTGGAAGGGGTATGCCAGGAAGAAGACTTCGGAAGAGTGGGTCGGCATTGTGAACAAGCTGGTAGAGCAGGCCAAGAAGGGCAGTTACAACCATATGAAGCTGCTGGTGGAAGTGAGCGGCATCAAGGACGCGGACAAGCCTGCACAGAAGAAGCGCGATGGGGCGGCGGCGATCCTGCTGAAGAAGTTGATGGAGAAAGAGCGCGGGAGTGCGGAGAGAGAAGAAGCTGCAGTTGGTGGCGCTGCTGCTGAGAAGCGAAAAGACAGTTGGAGGCGAGAGCGCGACGACAAGGGCCACTGGGTGAAACGGGAGAAATCGGCGGGGGCGTCGCCGCTGCGCGACGATGTCCCACACATCGCATGAGACAAGTGCGCGATGTATGGGGCAGCCGGAGTATCGGCGGGACAGAATGCCGTGGCGAAGATGGAGCACCCGGCCTGGAGGTTTTTGGTTAGAAACTTTTCGGGGGACATGGGGAGGCGAACATTCTCGGGATTCTTCGCGCAAGTGCGCGCTCAGAATGACACCTACAGATTTGGTGGCGGAGAAGGATGGAGCTGTTGCCCGGTGGGAGCGAGAAGCAGATTCTTCGCTACGCTCAGAATGACAAGTATTAAGAATATGGGTTTTCCTTGAGCGATGTGGGTGGAGAGAAGCAGGTCCTTCGCTACGCTCAGGATGACAAATATGAAAATGGATGACCCATAGAAAGATTGTGGGCCGGGTAGAAAAAGATTTTGGGCTGGATAGAAAAGATTGTAGAGCGAGGGTGGGAGTGAAGAGCTGGAGAGGGAGGCGGGAGATGATGACAAAGATGCGATGGGGTGGGACGCTGGTGTGTGCGTGGCTGATGCTGTGCTGCGCGGCGGTGGCGCAGGTGGCGGCAACGACGGTGAGCGATACGGTGTATGGAGCGGATGGACGCCCGGCGCAGGGAACGGTGCTGATCAGCTGGCCTGCGTTCACTGCGATGGATGGAACGGCGGTGGCGGGCGGAAGCACTGCAGTGACGCTGGGCAGCAAGGGCAGCCTGAGCGTGGCACTGACGCCGAACACCGATTCTGATCCGATTGGAAGCTACTACACGGTGCAGTATCACCTGAGCGACGGCACGGTGACGAGGGAGAACTGGGTGGTGCCGGCGGCGAGCACGGCGGTGACGCTGGCGGCTATACGGAGCACGGTGATGCCGCTCTCTGTGGCAATGCAGACGGTGAGCAAGACGTATGTGGACCGGGCGATCGCACAGGCGTTGAAAACAAACCAGACACCAGCGAGCGCGGCAATCGATACGAATGCGTTTGTGCAGGCAGCGCCGACGGGAGCGCAGACGGTGACGCAGCCGGTGGTGAGCGGGACGCAGACGTACCAGTTCATCAATGCGCTGAACGGCTTCAAGTATGCGAGCCTGTTCCAGACGGGCGGCGGAAATAACGGCATTGCGAATGCGTTTGGCACGACAGCGGGCCAGACGGTGATGGCGGAACCGATATATGGCGCGGCTGATTCAGGGCTGACATCGTATCCTGACAAATCACACTTAATCGATTACAGGCTGGGGTCACAGAGAGATACGTTTACCAATCCTGGCGTGCGCTCTGGTGTCACGGGGTACTATCCTGCTCAGAATTCAAGTTCCCTATTTACCGATACACAGAGACATGCCGCACTTGAAGACTATGCGCATTGGTCTGGGCCGTCGTATGACCTCGGCACGAGTGGAACGTCGGCTCAACTCTGGACGGTGGGTGCGATGCACCACTACACGGCAGTCAACAATCAGGCCGGAATCGCATCGCTGCTGGAAGGCACGTTCGACAAAACTGCTATCGGAGATACCATCGTCAGCGATCTGTATCTCACGGCGTTTGGGGGCAGTGTTGCCGGCTCAGATGAGAGCGTGAACGGTTATTACATCCACACGTTTCAGCGTGGTTTCGTGGGAGGGGCAGTAACTGCTGGAGCTTCTGCTGGCAGCTCCATGATTACGGTTGGCAGCCCAACCTGCACGGGAACATGCAATACCGCTTACAGCGGCAACTACTTTGCCGTTGGCGGAATGCTGCTGGACACCCACACTGCGGGAGTGACTGCGACCATAGCCACGGCTGGTTATGACACTGTGTTGAATGGGAGATACTACACGCTCTCAGGAGCTACGGTTACGCCATCGACGGCGTGGGGAAACATACAGCCCGCAAGCTGCACTGGCAATGGGAATGGGCAATCTGTCGCCACGACGACTTGCAATGTGACGCTGGGGGCAGGCTCCGGGGATTTCAATACTTCATCGCACATTTACCTTGCAGGGCCGTTTCAGGAAGAGGCGGTGATTACTGCCGCGCCCGCATCGTCTGGCGGTGTACAGGCTATTACGTTTCAGACGCGGTACGCGTGGGACAACGCAAACGGAAATACAAATCCGGCGCTGGTGATGCAGGGAGGACCGGGGGGACAGGCACTCATCCAAACTGGAACCTTGTCCACATGGCCCGTGGCGTATCAGGTGCTCGGAGCGACCTCTACCACCAAACTCTATTATGCAAATTGCAAGTGGGGTGATTGCGCAGGCGGGGCTGTACAGAACTCAAACGTGATTACCGCTGGGAGCATCACGCTATACCCCATGGCGTTTATTACAGGTACAAATTTGGGGCAGATCGGCGTAGCCCAGCTTGCAGCCAACAGCATCAATTTTGCAGCCGGAGATGCCGTGGTCGGCGCACCCACAAGCGAGTACATTCAGAGCGCGATCACTGCTTATTATGGGCAGTCCACGAATGCAGAGCAGGGGTCTGGGTTATTTCTGGGAGACGAAGGGACGACTCCCCAGCAGGCGGTTATAGCAACTACAAATTACACAGGAAAAACCGCACCGTATTGGCTGTATACCCAGGCGAGTGTTGTAGGGGCCAGCTATGTGGATTATTTCAAACTAAGGGAGAGGCCGACTGAGGCGGTGATTTCAGTAGGTCTTGATAACAATAATCCAACCACCCCTTACTGCATCTTCAAGGATGATCTTGGGACAGGGTGTTTCCAATTCAGCCCTACCGGCAACAGATTCTCGATGCCAGGGTTAGATGTGCCTTCCGACTTCACGACAGGAACGGAAACATTTGGGAATAGCGGTCTGCATCTATACGGTGGTTTTGGCGCGTCAAATATCGACGCGATAACCACACATGGCGCGAGTGATATAACCATCTACCTGAAGCCACTGGGGACAGGAACAGTGGACATGAGCAGCGCGAAGATTACCAACGTTGCGAATGGAACGGTGAGCACCGATGCGGTGGCTTATGGACAGGTAGCAACCGTGGGACGGACGGGTTCAGCGAGCGATATTGGTTCAGGAACGCTGGCTGATGCGAGACTCTCGGGCAACGTGGATTTGCTGAATACAGCGCAGACGGTGACGGGAGCGAAGACGTTCACGAGCCTGGCGACGGTGCAAGCAACGCCGGCGAGTTCATCGGACGCGTGTACAGCGGGGCAGATGTGGACGGACGCTAACTTTATCTATGTGTGCGTGGCGAAGAACACGATCAAGAGGGCGGCGCTGAGCAGTTTCTAGAGGCAGGGAGTAGGGCCTCGTGCGGTATGGGTTGTCTTTGAGCAGCGTGGGTGGAGAGAAGCAGGTCCCTCGGCTTCGCTCGGGATGACAAACAAAAGCAAAAAGAGAGAAGCAGATTCTTCGCGCTGCGCTTCGGAATGACAAAAGAACGCAACGGCAAGGGCCAGAAGCAGATTCTTCGCTACGCTCAGAATGACAGAGTATAGGCAGTGAACTTCTGACCTGGCCGCCAGGCGAGATGACAAACAAAACGGGGTGGGGCCGGGCGAGGATGCCGGGCCCCATTTCTTTTGGGACGAACAGGGATTGGGTGAGTGAGTGTTTACAGAGCGAATGCTGGAGGGAGACGCCGGTGAGTTGGCGGAGCTGGGGCGGATGCTGGATACGCGGCCGGCTCTGCTGCATGGCGACAGCGTGCTGGAGTTTGTGGCGGAGACGCTGCTGCTGGTGCGGACGCGGAATGGAAACCTGAGGCCTCTGCGGGCGAATGCGGCGCAGAGGATGTTTGAAGAGCAGAGGGCGCAACACAATATTGTGCTGAAGGCGCGGCAGATGGGCGTGAGCACGTGGGTGAGTGCGCGATTTTTTTTGAAGACGATGCTGGTACCGGGGACGATGACGGTGCAGGTGGCGCATACGCGGGAGGCGGCGGAGGCGATCTTCAGGACGGTGCAGCGGTTCTGGGTGAACCTGCCGGAGGCGATGCGCGAAGGGCCGGCGCGGCGTTCGCGGGCGAATGCGGGACAGATGGTGTTTCCGGAGATGGACAGCGAGTTTCGCGTGGTGAGTGCGGGCGATGGGAATGCGGGGCGTGGGCTGACGATCCAGAATCTGCACTGCAGCGAGGTGGCTCGGTGGCCGGAGGATGCGGCGGCGACGCTGGCGGGACTGCGCGCGGCGCTGGTGCCAGGGGGCGAGTGCGTGCTGGAGTCGACGCCGAATGGAGCGTGGGGATGTTTCTACGACGAGTGGCGGCGGGCGGAGGAGACGGGGACGGCGCGGCACTTTATGCCGTGGTGGATGGAGGAGGCGTACAGGTCGCGAGCGGTGGAGACGGATTCGCTGCGGGACGATGAGCGGGCGCTGATGCGGGCGCATGATCTGACGCTGGAGCAGATCGCGTTTCGCCGCGGGGTGGAGGCGAGCCATCGCGGGCTGGCGGCGCAGGAGTATGCGGAGGATGCGGAACGGTGCTTCCGGCAGAGCGGCGAGTGCGTGTTTGATGTGGAGACGATTGATGCGCGGATGCGAGAGGTCGGAGAACAAGGGCCAGGAAAGACGTTGACGTGGCTGCCAGCGCTGGCGGGAAAGAAATATTTAGTCGCGGTGGATACGGCGGGTGGCGGAAGTGAAGGCGATTATGCGGCGGCGCAGGTGATCGAGCTGACGACTGGCGTGCAGTGCGCGGAGTTGCGCGGGAGGCTGGGGACTCGTGAGCTGGCGCGGGAGGTGGCGAAGCTGGCGAGGCAGTACAACGATGCGCTGGTGGTGGTGGAACGGAATAATCATGGCGCCGGCGTGATTGCGTATCTGGATGGGGTGGAGCACTACCGGAATCTGTATGAGCAGGGCGGGCAGGCGGGTTGGCTGACGACGGCGGTGACGCGGCCGGCGATGCTGGCGGAGTTTGGCGCGCTGCTGGTGGAGAGGCCGGAGCTCTTCCAGAGCAGGCGGCTGCTGGCGGAGTGCAGGACGTTTGTGCGAATGAAGAGTGGACGGGCAGAGGCGGCGAGCGGCGAGCATGACGATTGCGTGATGGCGATGGCCATGGCTCATGCGGTGCGCACGGAGGTGATGTAGTCTAGGTGCTAACTTCCCTCATAGATGATTGGCGATTGTTTTAGAAGAGTACCCCAGGGGCTAAAGCCCGTCTGGTGGTTGGCACGGTATTGTGCGGGTTGAAACCCGCACCTACCTTAGAGGGGGGGCGGTCGTCGCGAGAGGCAGGGGCAGGAGCGATCGTCGCGTTGCGACGATGTCCCACACATCGCAAAGTACGCGATGTATGGGGCACCCGCTTCGGTTGTGGTCCTGGGATGGTTGACGCGGTATGCGCATCTCAACCCAGGTCTCAGAAGCGAGACCTGGGGCACCCGCGATATGGGTCAAGGTGAGAGCAGGTTCCTGTACGAGCACCCGATTCGGTGATGGTTTGAGCGGTGTGGGCGAGATGAAATTGCTGGGTGAAGGAGATTGAAATACTGAGATCCTTCGCTACGCTCAGGATGACGGCGCGGTTGGGGTAACGATGTGGGTGCGGGTTGAAGCCAGCACCTACCTTACAAGAGCAAAGCAGATTCTTTGCTGCGCTCAGAATGACAAGATTAAGTAGCGGCAACGAGGTTCGAGTGGCGGTATTGGCGGTACAGGGAATCCGGCGGATGAGAGGGGGCGCGCAGGCGCACCTGATGCTGGCGTCGGATGGAAATTTTTATGTGGTGAAGTTCAAGAATAATCCGCAACACCTGCGGGTGCTGGCGAATGAGTTGATCGCGAGCAAGCTGGCAGAGCGGGTAGGGTTGACGGTGCCGCCGACTGACGTGGTGGAGGTGACGGAGTGGCTGATTGCAAACTCTCCTGAGCTGCGGATTGAAGGGCATGGCGAACATGTGCGGTGCGCGCCGGGGCTGAACTTTGGGTCGCGCTACGTGGGCGGGTTGATGCCGGGGCAGACGGTGGATTATCTGCCGGAGGAGCGGCTGCGCGAGGTGAGAAACATCGCAGAGTTTTCCGGGATGCTGGTGATCGATAAGTGGACGTGCAACTCGAATGGACGGCAGGCGATCTTTGACCGGAGGCAGCGGGAGCGGAAGTACCGCGCGACGTTTGTGGACCAGGGTTTCTGCTTTCATGCGGGAGAGTGGACGTTTCCGGATGGGGCGCTGCGTGGAGTGTATGCGCGCAACGCGGTGTATGCGGGCGTGACCGGATGGAACAGCTTTGAGCCGTGGCTGACACAGGTGGAGGAGATGCCGGCGGAGGCGCTGTGGACGATCGCGGAGGGCGTGCCGCCGGAGTGGTATGGCGGGGATACGACGGTGATTGAGCGGCTGATGGAACAGTTGTTGGCACGGCGCAGCAGGGTAAGGGAGTTGATTGTGGCATTTCGGGAGTCGGCGCGGAGGCCATTCCCAAATTGGACGACGGGTGTGACGAAGGTGACGTTGCGGCAGTTTGGCGAGGCGAGCGTGGTACAGGATGATGCAAGATTGTTGATGTAGAAGAGGGAGTACCTCAGGGGCTAAAGCCCGGTTTGTGGCGGGGAGAGTATTGTGCGGGCTAAAGCCCGCACCTACCTTAGAAGCAAGAGCAGAAGCAAAGGCAAGAGCAAAAACCAAAGCAGATTCCGCGCGCTACGCTTCGGAATGACAAACAAGGGCAAGAGTAAAAGCAAGGGCAAGAACAAAAGCAAGGGCAAGAACAAAAGCAAGAACGATGGCGGGAGAGGCAGAGATTGAGTGAACGGCTACAGTGCGAGTTCTTCCTGATACGGTATGTGCCGGATGCGGTGAAGAATGAGTTTGTGAATATCGGGGTGCTGCTGCGCGAGCAGGGGCAGAACGAGACGGCGCGCGTGCGCTTTACGCGCGACTGGAGCCGCGTGCGCTGCATGGATCCGGATGCCGATGTGGAGATGCTGGAGGCGCTGGAGGGTGAGATACAGCAGCGGCTGGAGCTGGGCGCGCGAGATGTGAAGCCGGTGATGCAGGTGCTGCAGGATACGCTTTCGAATTCGCTGCAGATTACGGAGGCGAAGGGGTGCCTGGCGGAGTCGATTGCGACGGAGCTGGAACAACTGGCGACGATCTATGTGGAGTCGCTTAAGGTGAAGACGGCGCGGCGACGGACGGGGCGTGCGGCGATATTGGCGACGATGCGGACGGAGTTTGAGCGGGCGCGGGTGTGGGAGATGATGCGAAAGCGGATTGACGCTTCAATGTATACGCGGGCGGGCGATCCGATGCGGATCGATTGCGGGTACAGACCGAATGGGGTGATCCGGATGTTCCAGGCAGTGTCGCTGGAGAGTGATCTGGAGATGGCGAAGGGGCTGGCTTACTCGGCGCCGCGGTTGAGCGAGGGCGTGTTACGGGTGGAGCAGGCGAAGCTGGAGTTGACCGCGATTGTGGAGCCTCTGCGGGCGATGGCGGCGGGGGAGAGTGAGGACCGGTACCGGTTTGGCGTGGAGACGATGGAACAGGCGCATATCCGGGTGTTGACGGTGGGGGATTTGGGACGGGTGGCGGAGACGGCGCGGGTGGAACTGAAGCTGTGAGGGCAGGGGTTAGGTGCGGCTTCCGTGCAGCGGAAACTTTTTGACGGCATGGGTGACGCGGGAAGCGTCTGGATTCTTCGGCTTCACTCAGAATGACTCGATGAAAATTATGGGTGAGCCATAGAGATGGGCGGGAGCGGTCGCGCTACACGCGCGATGCCCACCTTAGCCACGATGAGACTGTGGCGAAGATGGGGCACCCGGGGTGTGGGTCGTCCTGGAGCAGCATGGGTGTAGAGATCCTTCGCTGCGCTCAGGATGACAAGTTTTGAGGGTGTGGGTTTTCTTTGAGCGATGTGGGTGGAGAGAAGCAGGTCCCTCGGCTTCGCTCGGGATGACAAATTTTTTTGGAGGTGCGGCTTCGGCTGCGCCTTTTTTTATTTGCGGTGAACTTTTGAAGGAGAGTGCGCGTGGGCATGAGAGAGCGGTTGCGGCAGATGTGGGCGGGGACGGCGAAGAATGGCGAGGCGGTGCAACGGAAGACGGCTTTGCTGCCTTCGGTGCTGACGCCGTATGGAGGCGGGATGAGACCGGGGGGCGAGGTGATGCCGAAGCCGACGCCGGGGAATCTGCGGAAGTTTGCGGAGACGCCGGCGCCGCGGCATGCGATCAACGTGATCAAAGACCGCGTGGCCAGCATGGATTGGCAGGTACGGCTGAAGCGCGGGTTCAGTGCGAGCAACGTGGAAGGTGTGGACGAGAAGCTGGCGGCTCTGCGCAGGGCGATGGAGGAGCCGAATCCGACGGACTCGTTTCGCACGCTGGTGGAGCAGGTACTGGAGGATCTGCTGGTGGGCGGGTTTGGCGCGATGGAGGTGGAGACGACGGACGACGCGGCGAGACCGTTCCAACTGTGGCCGGTGGATGGGGCGACAGTGCAGATCAATCTGAAGTGGGATGGGTCGGCCGATGCTCCGCGGTATGCGCAGGCGACGGGAAAGATGGGAAAGGAGGCGCTGATTCCGCTGCGCGACGATGAGCTGGTTTACATCCGGCAGAATCCGCGGACGCATACGCCGTTTGGCCTGGGGAAACTGGAGGTGGCGTTTGAGACGATCAACCAGTTTTTGAGCGCGCACCGGTTTGCGGGGCGGCTGGCGAGCAACTCTGTGGTGCAGTATGCGCTGTGGCTGAACGAGACGACGCCGACGCAGCACGACAGGATGATCCGGTGGTGGCAGGACGAGATCGAGGGCACGGGGCGCGTGCCGATCCTGAGCTGCGAGGAGAAGCCGGAGGTGCTGCGGTTTGCGGGCGGCACGGATGCGGACCTGCGGCTGCAGTGGCAGGAGTTTCTGCTGAGGATGATCGCGAATGCGTTTGACCTGCCGGCGATGATGCTTGGCGTGCAGGGCGATGTGAATCGCGCGACGGCGGAGGAATTAGCTGACGAGGCTTTCCGCACGGCGATTGCGCCGACGGCGAAGTTATTTGCGGAGCATATTACGCGGGATGTATTTGCGAAGAAGCTGGGGTGGCGGGAGTTTGAGTTTGTGTTCAACGACCTGGAGGTGAGGAATGAGATGGAAGAGGTGCAGATCCAGACTCAACTTTTGAAGGCGGGTGTGCTGACGGTGGATGAGGTGAGAGGAATGCGGGGGCTGGGAGCGATGGTTGCTGGTGAGGCTGGTTGAGCGAAGGCTGTCGTCGCTGCGCGGCGATGGGGTGTGCGCGTCGCGCGTCGTCGCTTTGCGACGATTCCCACACATCGCAAAGAACGCGATGAATGGGGCACCCGATTTATTGGTGATGCGAGCGGTGCGGTAGAGAAGCAGATTCTTCCCCTTCGCTTCGCTCGAGGGTCAGAATGACAAATCAAAGAGGAATGGAGGGTGGATGCAACTGGAGGCGATGGCGGTGGAGTTTCCGGCGGTGCACGGGCATCCGAACAGGATGCCGTTTGAGGGGGTGTTGACGCTGGTGGATGTGGCCAGCGACAAGGCTCCAGCGGGTGCGCGCGGGCACAGGGTGGTGCTGACGAGGAAGGCAGCGGAGACGGCGCTGCCTTCGCTGCTGGGGATGGCGGTGGACTTCAACACGGGCTGGGATGGACATGATGCGCGGCAGAAGTGCGGCATCATCACGGCGGCGGAGATTGAAGGACAGAGGCTGCTGGTGAGCGGGTATCTGTTTGCGCGCGATTTTCCGGAGATGGAAACGCAGTTCCGGAAGAGCGGGCCGAACAGCCTGGGGATGAGCTACGAGCTGGCCGATGCGCATGTGGCCGATATGCGGGCGCAGGTGTGGACGCTAACCAAGGCGACGTTTACCGGCGCGGCGATCTTGCTGCGGGAAAAGGCGGCGTACCGAAGTACGAGTTGCAGGCTGGGACGCGGTGCGGTACGGACGGCGTTTGCGGCTTGAGACGTTCAAAACAAATACGAAGTGAAAAGGATGGAGGAGACGATGGAGCAGGAGATGAACAGTGCCACCGAAGGCGCGCTGAGCGTGACGGTGGACCGGTTGGCGGCTGCGGCAGAGATGCTGGAGCGCGCGGCGGAACAGTTGCTGGCGGGACAGAGCGGGCTGCTGGAACAGGTGCAGGGTGCGCGCGACGAGATGCAGAGCACGGTGGCGCGCATTGTGGCGACAACGGAGAAGAGCGAGGAGCTGACAACGCTGGAGGACCGGCTGAAAGCGGCGATGGAAGAGGTTGCTGTTCTGCGCGCACAGCAGGAGACGCGCGGTGCGGAGCGCAAGACGCTTCCGCTGGCGGCTGGCGGGTTGCTGGCAAAGCACGGCATTGCGGCGGGTGCGGAGGTGGATACGGCGGCGCTGGATGCGGCGTTGGCAAGCCTGAGCATTGAGCAGCGGATTGCGGTGAAGAGCCAGTTGCTGCGGGCGGGGCTGGTGGGGTAGCTTCGTTCACCACAGAGTGAAGGATGTGGCGGCATGAGCATCCGAACCCAGGTCTCAGAAGCGAGACCTGGGGCACCCGCTTAGGTGGTTGTCCTTGAGCAGTATGGGTGTAGAGATCCTTCGCTGCGCTCAGGATGATATGCAAAACAACAACAGGTGCGGCTTCGGCTGCGCCTTTTTTATTTGAAAGGGAAAACATGATCGCAAAGTTTCTGGATATTCACTCGGCAGCAGATTACATTGGACCCGGCGCGGTAGAAGTTCCACTGTTTCAGACGGAGATCACGGACATCGTGCGCCGGCGCGGCGTCTTTGGGCAGCGCATTAAGCAGGTGCCGGCAACTGGGCATCCTTCGCGCTTCTTTGAAGAGACGGACATCGCATCGCCGGGCGCGGCGGGCGGATTTGTGGATCCACGCAACATCGTGGCTCCGCTGGTGACACCGACGCGGGTGGAACGCAGTGTTCCGCTCAAGGCGCTGGTGGCGCAGATCAACTACAACCTGTTTGATATCGAACTGGGGCAACAGCAGAGCCAGTTTGCATATCTGCAGGCGAAGGACCTGAGCGACACCGTGGAAGGCGTGCTGCGCACGCATGATGTGGCGCTGTGGAACGGCAACGATACTTCGCTGAGCACGCCGACGAGCACGCAGTACTTTGGCGCAGCCGCGCAGATTGAGGCGGGCGGCAACAGCACGACCATCGCACCGAACGAAAGCATTGTGGACGGACTGAAGTCGACCATCGCACAGATGGTTGCGAACAGCTCGTTTGCGGTGCGGCCGACGGCGATCTATGCGAATCCGGTACTGCTGGATTTGATCGATCGCGAGATGAAGTCGGAGTTCAACGTGGTGCTGAATACCAAGGAGATCAGCGGCGGCGCGACGGTGAAGATGCTGTCGACACAGGCCGGTGAGATTCCGCTGATCCCGGAGTGGACGCTGGGCTACACGGGCACACCGGGCAGCGGCAGCGCCATGCTGCCGGCGTACATCGTGACGGAGGACATGATCGAGTATCACTGGCTGAGCGATCCGAATCCGCGGGTGTTCCAGTTGGGCGTACCGGGCTCGCTGGCTTCGCAGTATGTGGTGGTGAAGTTTGGTGGCGTGGTGGTGAAGGGCGCGAACTATGCGCATTACCAAGTGATGGTGAATCGCTAGGTGTAGGATGCGGGGCCGGTGCGGGTGGGCCGGCTCCGTATTTTTTTTGCGGAGAGAGGCGAATACCTCAGGGGCTAAAGCCCGGTTCTGTGGCGAGGCTTAAGGTGCGGGCTGAAGCCCACACCTACCCTTCAGAGGCAAGGGCAACAACAAAGGCAAGGGCAACAGCAAAGGCAAGGGCAACAGCAAAGGCAAGGGCAACAGCAAAGGCAAGGGCAACAGCAAAGGCAAGGGCAACAGCAAAGGCAAGGGCAACAGCAAAGGCAACGGCAACAGCAAAGGCAAGGGCAACAGCAAAGGCAAGGGCAACAGCAAAGGCAACGGCAACAACAAAGGCAAGGGCAACAGCAAAGGCAAGGGCAACAGCAAAAGAAGAAGCAGATTCTTCGCTACGCTCAGAATGACAGTGATGTTGAGTGCGCGGCAGTGGTGTTGGATGTGGCAGTGATGTTCTGGATGGCAACGTTGTGGGCGACGGGCCGAAGACAACGGCCTTGCCGGGGTTGGCTTTCGTGCAGCGATAAAAGCAAATACTGAGATCCTTCGCTGCGCTCAGGATGACGCAGTGGGGAGCGGAAACAAAAAGGAGATGCGATGGGATATCTGCAAGCGAGTGAGTACACGCTGTATGGGCTGACGGCGGAGACGCGTGACGACCTGGTGACGACGGCCTCTGCGCTGATCGATGCGTACTGCAAACGAACGACGCTGCTTACGGCGCAGTATACGGAGCGGCTGCGAGTAACGGCGGGAGCGCGGACAGTGAGGCTGAGCACGCTGCCACTGGTGGCGGTGGCTCCGGCGACGACTCCGCTGGTGAGCGTAAGGGCGAGGCTGGGCGGGCCGCGGCGCGGAGAGTTGCCGCAGACGATGGCAGAGGAGATCGGGCTGGCGTTCTCACTGCCGGGAAGCTGGACGGCGTTGGACGCGAGCGCGGTGGATGCTTTCTGCGAGACGGGAGAGCTCGCGCTGGCGCAGAACGTGCTGGGGCTTCCATACAACGAGGTGGAGGTGACGTACACGGCAGGGCTGGAGGAGATTCCGGATGCGGTGAAGACGGCGTGCGCGCTGATCGTGAAGAACATGCAGACGACGCCGGGATGCAATGTGAAGAGCAGCCGGATGGACACGATGCAGATGGAGTACTTCTCCGGCTCGCTGATGGATGAGCAGGTGAAGTTGCTGCTGCGGCCGTATGTGTCGCAAAGGATGGGGTGAGCATGAGCGAGGCGGTGGATGTGAGGGCCGCGACGGGTGCGGCGGCGCGGATGGCGGATGTGCTGCTGCGTTCGCTGGGCGGTTGCGCGGTGATGCTGCGGGTGCCGGGAACGGCGATGGCGGCGATGGATGCCGAGCAGCTGGGCATGGGCGAGGCGCAGTTTGAAGAGGTGGAGATCGGGCCGGCGGTGTATCGGAAGGTGCTGGCGAAGAAGGCGGAGGGAAAGGGAGCGCGCGCGGAGCTGCTGGTGTCTGCGACGAAGATCGTGGAGGTGGTGGGGACGCTACAGTATGCGTCGCCGAGTGTGTTGTTTGCGCAGGCGGCGGGCGTGGTGGTGGGCGGAACGCTGATGCAGATCGTGGGAGCGACGAGTTCAGAGGCGTTCGGGCAGCCGTATCTGTACAGGCTGCAGCTGCGGGGCGCGCTGGGGACGATGGTGTAGAGGGAGAACCTCAGGGGCTAAAGCCCGGGTTTGTGGCAGTGCGGAGAGGTGCGGGCTGAAGCCCGCACCTACCTTAGAGGCAACAGAAGGCGCCGCACGACACAAGAAGAAGCAGATTCTTCGCGGTGCTCAGAATGACAAGGGTAAGGGAATGCTCTACGACGGAGTACATGCTGGACAGGAAATTTGTGCGCCCGTTCGGCTTTGCTCAGGGCAGGCTCTGCGCGGCGATTTCCCACACATCGCATGAAACAAGGGCGCGATGTATGGGGCACCCGCTCGTTGGCGATCCCTGCGCGGTATGGGTATAGAGATCCTTCGCTGCGCTCAGGATGACAAGAAGTTTTCTCGATACAAAAGTTTGGTGGCCAGAAGAAGTGAGGGTGGAATGAAGAATGCAAAAGATACGTTTTATGTGGCGCTGCGTGACCGGCTGGCGGTGGTGAATCCGGCGCGGACGTTTGTGATGCGGGGACTGCTGCGGCCGGGAGCGATGGTGCAGGAGAACGAAGTGGTAGCGGAGGAGTTGCCGGCGAATGTGTTCATTCTGCGCTGGACGGAGCTGCAGGTGGATTGGCAGCAGCCGGTGCCGTTGGCAACGATGCGCTGTGAGATCGAATACTTCACCGATGGCGAGGAGAGCAGCGCAGGCATGGATCGTGGGCAGAAGTTGACGGCGATGGATGCGGAGCTGGTGAAGATACTGACGCCACAGACGGCGGCGAAGCGGAAGTTTACTGCGGATGGGACGAGCGTGATGCAGGGCTCGATCTTCTGGAGCGATCCGGCGTTTGAGAGCGTGGCCAGGAATGCGGAGCGGCTGCAGCGGGTGGCGAGGGTGGATGTGTACAGCTATGAGGAGCCGAGCGAATGAGCACAGAGGCAACAGCACCGATGAAGGCGACTCCACCGACGGGCAGGCAGGTACGGGCATACTTTGCGCCGGTGGAACGGAGTGCAGGGACGCCGACGATATTTGACGCGGCGGTGGATGGGCGGTTTGCGCTGGATGCTCCGCCAGCGCCGTGGGTGGACCTGGGATGCGTGAGCGGATTTGCACGCAGCAGCGCGACGAAGGTGGAGACATTGATGGCGGGCAGTCCGCATACGGCGCGAAGCCAGGTGCGGCAGACGCTGGATGCGACGGTGAAGCTGGAGTTCGTAAGCTGGGGCAAGCTGCAGATGGCACTGAGCACAGGATCGCAACATATGAATCTGCCGGTCGCTCCGATGACGGCAGCGGCGGTGTTGACGGGATCGACGGCGACCTGCGTGAAGGTGGGTACGGCCAACGTGGGCGCGTTTGCCGTGGGGCAGATGGTGGCAGTGGATGTGGACTATGCGCCGGGTGCCACGGGCTTTGTGGGAAGCGGCGTGAGTGCGGCGTATGTGAGTGCGGCGGCGGCTGCGGCGATTGGCGGCGACAGCAGCTATACGCGGCGAGTGACGCTGAATACGGGACGAATTGCGGCAGTCGGCACGGACAGCGTGACGCTGGAGGAGCCGCTGCCTGCAGGCGCTCCGACAACGGAGATGGCGGTGATGCCGGTGTGCGGATTTGTGGATCGCGAAGGCGGGAGTTTCTTTCAGGAGTGGTCGGCGCTGTTTGTGCTGGAGGGCGAACAGGGAGACCGCGTGATCTTTTACTATCCGCGACTGCAGGCGATGGAGGGTGCGGCGGAGACACAGAGCGCGCTGAGCAAGCCGCTGAAGCAGTGGGGGCTGGCGGGGAGCTTTCGCGCGCTGCCGGTGACGGATGCGATGGATGGCGAGAGCGTGCTGTGCTACAGGAGTTATTTGCCGGCGGCTTAGAGACGATTACCTCATGGGCTAAAGCCCGGTTCTGTGGCGGAGGTTAATGTGCGGGCTGAAGCCCGCACCTACCTTAGAGGCAAGAACAAAACCTTGGAGACAAGAACAAAGCAGAAGCAGGTCCTTCGCTGCGCTCAGGATGACAAACATAAAAGACAGTTGCCGTGGCGGCACCTGCGTAGCGTAACGGAGAGATCGTGCAGCGGTGAAAGCCCAGGTCTCAGAAGCGAGACCTGGGGCACCCGCATTGGTGGCAAGGATGAGATGGAGAGGACGCATTGAAGATCACGATCGACAATCATGATGGGCTGGGCGCGGTGGATTACAGTACGCGACTGTGCACGGAGAAGCCGTTGCAGATCAAGCGGACGCTGAATGAGCCTTCGCTGCTGGCGGGCATGGTGGATTGCAGCGATGGCGGCAAGACGCCGATGCGGGGCGCGAGGGTACGCGTGCTGGCGGACAACGGGACGGTGCTGTTTACGGGCGTGGTGGCGACGGAGCCGGTGGCCGTGTATGCAGGCGCGGGGATGGCGGGCGCGGTGTACAGAAGCGCGCTGCGGGCGGTGAGCGAAGAGTGGCTGCTGAACCAGTTGGGCATGACTGCAGGCGGCGCTGGCTATGCGCAGAACAGCGGGCAACTGCTGGAGGCGTTGGCGGCGCGCAGCGAGAACGCGGCGCTGGCAGCGGGCGGCACTGGGGGCACAGTGAGCGTGGGCGTGTTTCAACCGCAGCCGGGACAGAGCTGGTCAGCGAATGCGGGCGCACTGGCGGGCGCGGCCTATGCGGCTTATCGAGTGCTGGATGGAGCGCTGGCGATGCAGACGGCGGGCGGAAGGCGGCATGAATTTGCAGCGGGCGACGGAACGCTGAATCCGGCGGCGCTGACGGTGAGCGAGGCGAAGGATTTTGCCAACGACATCACGCTGACGGGCGAGATGGAACCTTCGGATTATGTGACGGAGTATTTTCTCGGCGACGGAACAACGTCTGTCTTCGAGATGCGGCACACGCCGGATGCGAAGGCAGCGGCGCTGGTGAATGACAGCTTCAACCTGGGCACGTTCAACAAGCAGGTGTGGAACGTGAATGATGCGGGCTCGCACATGGGGTTTGCCGCAGCGGGGTTGTTGCTGAGCGGCGGCACGGGCTATGACGGGCAGACGACGCTGGCGTTGCTGGACCAGGTGGAGCTGGGCGGATCGCTGGTGCTGGAAGCGGGAGCGGTGCAGCTTTCAGCAGGAAGCGATGGCGTGGTGTGCGGGCTGTATAGCGGAACGACGAGCCTGGGAAACTGCTTTGCGGGATACCGCGTGCGGCAGAGCAATGGCGCAACCGTGCTGATCCCCGTGGTGAATGGAAGTGAGGTGGGGACGGCATTCACCGTGCAGGCGGGGCATGCGTATACGCTGCGGCTGCGGCTGCATTGCGTGGAGCTGCAGCGCGTGATGCAGACGTACTATGCGATGGTGACGGGCAAAGTGACGCTGTTTGGCGGCGGAATGGTGGAGGCTCCGGTCTCCATCGTGTTTGAGCTGCAGGACAACGGGCTGGCTTCGAGCACGCCGGCGACGGTGTTGTATGACGGTGCGGTAAACAGTTCGCCAGCAATATGCAATTTTGTTGCAGTGAACAGCACGAACCTGCTGGGGACGATCGGATATCTTCGCGGCACACAGAACGGATCGAGCTGGGTGACGAGCACGCCGGTGGGCGAGCCGGTGCGGACGCGGCTGATCGGCGCGGCGGGCGAGGGCGTGGATTGCACGTTTGCGAACGGCAAGGTGACGTTCTACGCAGGACGGATTCCGGCGGCGGACGAGTTGATCGCGGTGAGCTACCGCATGCGGCAGCGCGCGATGGCGAGGCTGGCGGATACGGCGAGCGTTCCGCTACAGACGGTGGCGGGAGAGCCGGCGATGGCGCGATGGCTGGGCAGCGTACGTGCTCCGGTGGCGCGAAGCTCTGCCGATTGCGAGAGCGCGGCGGCCGCGGTGCTGAGCTTTGCAACGGACAGGGCGGCGGCGATTGCGGGGCGGTATGCCGCGGTGAATCTGCAGCAGGGCGACGATGTGTGGCCGGGCGATCTTCTGTGTGTGACGTGCGACAACGGCGGAACGAATCTGCAGGCGATTGTGCGCAGCGTGACCATCGAGGATGAGCACTGCGCACCGGAGAAGCTGAGCTACGCGATCACGTTTGCAAATGATTGGGCGGAAGCGCTCTCCATGAAGCTCTCAACCACTGTTGCGGCGGATGCTTTGCTACCGGTGAGCGCGGCGACGGGGCCGGTGGCGGTGCTGCCGAATCTGCAGGAGATGCGGCTGACGAACTATTCGGGCACGGCACTGCAAATGGATGCAGGCATAGCTGCACCGGCGGGCGGCGGGTTTGAGGTGCGTCGGCGGGAGGGAGATTTTGGGCCGAACGTGGACCAGGACCTGGTGCTGCGCAGCGGCGTGCGGAGTTTTACGATTCCACGGGCGGCGCAGTTTGAAGAGTATTTTGTGCGGGCGTATGACGGGTCGACGCCACCGGTTTATTCGAGATTTTCCAGTGTGGTGGGCGTGGATATTCCGGTGGGGTAGACATGGGTAGGAGCGGTCGCCGCGTTGCGACGATGTCCCACACATCGCGAAAGACAAAGGCGCGATGTATGGGGCACCCGTTTCATGGTGTTCCCAGAGCGACATGGGTGTAGAGCTCCTTCGCTTCGCTCAGGATGACAAAGTATTTGCAGAATGACAGAGGTTGGGGCGGACAGAGGGTTGCGATGACGGAGTTTGAGAGCCAGGT
Source organism: Acidobacteriaceae bacterium (assembly GCA_031296355.1). The sequence goes on along the minus strand of JARLFX010000235.1, from coordinate 2,743 downwards.
GATGGCGGATTTGAGTGTGTTGAAGAGCCAGATGCGGGCGTTGATGGGCATTGGCCAGCCGGGACGGCTGACGCTGCTGGAGGAACGCGTGGAGCAACATGAGCGTTCGATGCAGAGGATGCGTGGCTGGGCGGGCGCGGGCGGTGCGCTGCTGACGCTGATTCATCTGGGCTTCGATTATTTACGGCGTTGAACAACAGAACGAGAAAGAGGAGAGAGAATGAATTTTTTAAGCATATTTCTGCACGGTCTGTCGCTGGTTCCGGGCGTGATCCAGGGAGTGGAAGGGCTGGCCGGAGCACAGACGGGCGGGCAGAAGAAGGATGCCGTGCTTTCGATTGTGGGGTCGGCGATCAACATTGCCGGAGCGGTTGGCGGCAAGCAGATCGCAGACGCGGAGCAGTTCCAGGGCGGGCTGGGCAAGGTGATTGATGGCGTTGTGGATTGCCTGAACGCCAGCATCTGGACCAAGGCTGCGTAAGCGGCAGATGGGCCGGCTGGAGAGAACCTGCTCCAGCCGGGCCCTGACGTGAAGTAAGAGCGCACCGTTATAATCACTCGCATGGTGCAGAAAAAGAGAGTGAATCCGGCGACGCAAGCGAAGACCGCCCTGGTCTCTGTCGTGATGGGCAGCAAGAGCGACTATGAAACGATGCAGGCCGCGGTAGAGATACTGACGGAGTTTGGCGTGGCGCATGAGGCGCGCGTGGTTTCTGCGCACCGGACGCCGGAGCTGCTGATGGAGTTTGCCGGCGGCGCAGCGGGGCGCGGAGTGAAGGTGATTGTGGCCGGCGCGGGCGGCGCGGCGCATCTGCCGGGAATGATCGCGGCGAAGACGACGCTGCCGGTGCTGGGCGTGCCGATTCCGGCGACGATGCTGCAGGGCGTGGATTCGCTGCTCTCAATCGTGCAGATGCCGAAGGGCGTGCCGGTGGGAACGCTGGCGATTGGCAAGCCGGGCGCGGCGAATGCGGCGCTGCTGGCGATTTCAATTCTGGCGCTGGAAGATAAGGCGTTGGCGGCGAAGCTGGCGAAGTGGCGCGCGGAGCAGACCGCGAAGGTGCTGACGCAGACACTGCCGCAGGCTGGCGCACGATGAACAGAATTCTGCCGGGCGCGACGATTGGAATTTTAGGCGGAGGACAGCTGGGACGCATGACGGCGATGGCCGCGCGTTCGCTGGGATATCGCGTGCAGGTGCTGGATCCTGATCCGGCATGCCCTGCAAGTTTTGTGGTGGATGCATGCTTCCAGGCAGGCTGGGACGATGCGTGGGAGGCGGGCAACCTGGCGCGCGGCTGCGACGTGGTGACGCTGGAGATTGAACAGATTTCACTGCAGAGCATGGAAGCCGCGCGGCGGCATGCGCCGGTACGGCCGGGCGCGGAGATACTGGCGATCGTGCAGGACCGCATTGAGCAGAAGAATTGGCTGGTGAAGCACGGGTTCCCGGTGGGGGCGTATCGCGCTGCGCGGTCAGTGGACGAGCTGATCGCAGGCGTGAAAGAGCTGGCTGGGCCGTGCTTTGTGAAGAGTTCGCAGGGCGGCTATGACGGCAAGGGCCAGGCGAAGATTGGATTTTCAGGCGAGGCGACCGAGGCGGAGATTCGCGAGGCGTGGATCGCCGTGGGCGAAGATGCCTGCGTGGCAGAGCGTGCGGTAAGCCTGGAGCAGGAGATCTCCGTGATGGTGGCGCGTTCACCTGACGGCGAGATGAAGATATTTCCGGCGGCGTCGAATTTTCACGAGAACCAGATCCTGGCATGGAGCGTGATTCCGGCGACGATTCCGATTCCGACGGCGCTGCAATCGAGAAAGATTGCGGAAGAGCTGGCAGACACACTGCAGCTGGAAGGCATTCTGGCGGTGGAGATGTTTGTGACCAAAGATGGCACACTGCTGGTGAATGAACTGGCGCCGCGCGCGCACAACAGCTACCACGCCAGCGAACGCGCCTGCATGACGGGACAGTTTGAGCAGGCAGTGCGCGCGATCTGCAACCTGCCGCTGGGCGGCGTTGACGTAGTGCAGCCTGCGGCGATCGCGAATCTGCTGGGCGATGTGTGGCTGAAGGGGCCGCCGAAGTTTGACGCTGCGCTGGCCGTGCCGGGAGTGCGGCTGCATCTCTACGAGAAGGAACGTCCGCGCGCGGGGCGCAAGATGGGGCATCTCTCCGGCGTGGGAGCGACTCCAGCTGAAGCGGTGGAGCGCGTGCTGGAGGCTGCACGGCGGTTGTAGGAAGCGAGAAGAGACAAAAGCAGATTCTTCCCCTTCGCTTTGCTCAAGGGTCAGAATGACAGTGTTTTTATTTGAGATAACAGGTGCTAAAAGCAAATGGCGTCGAGTCAGAATTCTGACTCGACGCCATTTTTTTATTTAAGAATCAGCCGATGTCTTCAGACCAGTTCTCGAGATAGGCCTTGAAGTCTGACATGAACTTGCCGGCGTCTGCGCCATCGACGATGCGATGGTCGAAGCCGAGCGAGAAGTACTGGATGGTGCGGATGGCGATGCTGTCATTGCCTTCCTTGTCCGTCAGCACAACGGGCTCTTTGCTCATGCCGCCGATGCCGAGGATGGCGCTCTGCGGCTGGTTGATGATGGGCAGGCCGAACTGCTCGCCGAAGATGCCGGAGTTGGTGAGGGTGAAGGTGCCGCCGGAGATCTCGTCGGCGCCGAGCTTTTTGCCGCGCGCGCGGGCCGCGAGATCGACGATGGAGCGCGCTACGCCGAGGAAGTTGCG
>JARLFX010000234.1 GCA_031296355.1 Acidobacteriaceae bacterium | reverse complement strand
TCTTCTGGTGAACTACCGGTCTGGCGATATGTGGGCGCCTCAGGTGGAGCAGGGCGAGGCGCTGCGAGGGGAACTATCCTATTTTGTCGATTGCATTTCAAGCGGCAAGGATCCATTTAACGACGGGCGTTCCGGGCTGCGCGTGGTCAAGATGCTGGAAGCAGCCAGCGAATCTATGAAGCATAGAGGGAGCCTGGTCTACCTATGAACTCCTGTAACTTCATCGCGGATGACGTCAAACTTGGGGAAGGCGTAAAGCTCTCGAAGTTTATCAATCTATACGGTTGCGAAATCGGGAGTGAGACAAAGATAGGTGCGTTCGTTGAGATCCAGAAAAATGCCAGGGTTGGAAAGCGCTGCAAAATATCCAGCCACAGCTTTATCTGCGAAGGCGTGATTCTGGAAGATAACGTGTTTATCGGGCATGGGGTGATGTTCATCAACGACAGTTATCCCCGTGCCACAACCGCGGAGGGAGAACTACAAACCGAGGCCGACTGGAAGGTCGAGCGGACGGTGATTAAGAGGGGCGCATCGATCGGTTCCGGCGCAAAGATTCTACCTAATCTCAGCGTAGGCGAGAACTCTATTGTGGGCGCTGGCAGTGTGGTCACCAATGACGTCCCCAGCAACGCGATCGTAGCGGGCAATCCTGCCAGGGTTCTGCGCTTCATCGAGCCGACGGTGCAGATCTCAGAGCCCAAGCCTGTTCCTTTTCTCGATCTTGTAACTCCGCACCTGGAACTTGAGAACGAACTCGTGGAAGTCTTCCGTCGCGGATTGCGCACGGCCGGCTTTGTAGGCGGGCCAATGGTCGAGGAGTTCGAGAAGGCATTTGCGGATTTCTGCGATGCCGGGCACTGTGTGGCGGTCAGTAGCGGTACAGATGCGCTTCGCTTCGCACTGATGGCTGCTGGAGTACAACCCGGCGATGTGGTGCTGACGGTTCCGAATACGTTTATTGCTACGACCGAGGCAATCTCGCAGGCAGGCGCGATTGCGGAGTTTATCGATATAGAGGAATCTACTTCGAATATGTCGGTCGAGCGGTTGCAGCACTTTCTGGAAAAAGAATGCACGCGCGATGTATCGGGGAAACCGATGAGCAGGCGCAGCGGACGGCCAGTGACGGCGGTGGTGCCAGTGCATCTCTACGGCCAGATGGCAGATATGGATTCAATCCTGATGCTGGCCAACGAGAAAGGCCTGGTGGTAGTTGAAGACGCCTGCCAGGCGCACGGCGCTGAGTATTATTCAAGAGAACGTAATCGCTGGATGAAAGCTGGGTCGATGGGCGGAGCGGCCGCGTTCAGCTTTTATCCTGGAAAGAACCTTGGCGCCTGTGGCGAAGGCGGAGCGGTCACTACAAGCGACGGAGAGGTGGCCCGCACAACAAGAATGCTGCGCGACCACGGACAGGTGAAGAAGTATTACCACGAAGTAGAGGGTTATAACGGCCGGATGGACGCAATCCAAGCCGGAATTTTGCACGCGAAGCTGCCCCATCTTGCGGAGTGGAATGCGCAGCGCCGCAGCCGTGCTGCCGAATATAACCGTTTGCTGGCCGGCAATGACAACCCGATTCTTCCGCATGAGCCTTCCTGGTCACGTTCGGTGTATCACCTGTATGTGGTTCGTACAAGCGACCGCGAAGGGCTGATGAGTCACTTGAAGATGGCGGGGATTGGCACAGGAATTCATTATCCGATCCCATTACATTTGCAGAAGGCTTATGACCCGCTGAATTACGGCCGGGGAGCGTTTCCAGTTGCGGAACGAGTTGCCGCAGAGATTGTTTCACTGCCGATGTTTCCGCACCTTAGTGCTGCGCAACAGTCCAGAGTGGTCGAGGAGATTTTAGCGTTTGCCTCCAAAGCAGAGCAAGGGGCGGTGCAGTAACGAGCCGAGCGATCATGTCCGATGCTGAACCAGGAGCCGTTGTGCTGAAACTTCCGACTTATGTGCTTGTGACCCCGGCACGGAACGAGGCGCAGTTTATCGAATCGACGATCCTGTCGGTGGTGGCGCAGACTGTGCGCCCGCTGAGGTGGGTGATTGTCAGCGATGGCTCAACGGATGGCACAGATGAGATTGTTAGTAGGTATGCTGCCAAACACGAGTGGATTGAACTGCTGCGAATGCCAGAGAGAAAGGAACGCAACTTTGCAGGCAAGGCATACGCTTTCAGTGCTGGCAAAGCTAGATTGGAAGGGGTGACTTACGATGTCATTGCCAATCTGGATGCAGACATCACCTTTGAGCAGGACTACTTCTCTTATCTTCTGGTAAAGCTAGCTGTCGATCCGTCTCTGGGGGTGGTTGGCACTCCATACGTGGAAACGACGGGCGAGAGTTTTGATTACAGATTCACGAGTCGGGATCATGTGTCTGGCGCGTGCCAGGTATTTCGACGTGAGTGCTATGAGGCGATTGGCGGCTATGCTCCGGTGAAGGTTGGCACTATAGACTGCATTGCAGTGATTACCGCCAGGATGAAAGGTTGGAAGACGCGCACGTTCACAGATAAGGTTTGCCATCACCATCGCAAGGTTGGGACTGCTCAGTGTGGGCCTATGAAGGCCAACTTTACCGCCGGAGCGATGGACTATGCAATGGGGAATCATCCTCTCTGGGAGTTATTCCGCAGTGCATATCAGACGACGAGAAAGCCTTACCTGATACGTGGCGTTGCGCTTGGAATGGGGTATATGTGGAGCTATATGCGGGGCGTGAAAAGACCGGTATCGCACGAGATCATGATATTTCACCGCCGCGAACAGATGCAGCGCCTGAAGAATAAAGTTACCGGCAAACGGGTCTCTGCCGATAACTGTGGAGTTATGCACAGTAACTCATCTGAGGCCAGGTAGACAACGAGCGGGCATATCTACTAATACGCGGCCAACATGATTTCTTGAGTTATGGATTCAGCGTCGAGTTATGAACTTGAATCAACAATCACGGTCGATTACCGATAACTTCAGCGCGAATGATGAAGTTAAGGGCGGTGCTGCCGTCATTGTGAATGCCGATGATTGGGGGCGGGATGCGGCTACAACCCTGCGCACACTCGGTTGCGTTCTTTGTGGTGCGGTTTCTTCCGTAAGCGCGATGGTGTTTATGGAGAATTCGGAGCAGGCGGCACAATTAGCCAGGAAACATGCCGTCGATGCAGGTCTGCATCTGAACTTCACAGAGCGGCTTTCCGCGCCAGA
>JARLFX010000028.1 GCA_031296355.1 Acidobacteriaceae bacterium | reverse complement strand
CGGTGCTGCAAAACCCCACTCTTCATCGCTCACATCGCTCGGATATACAGTCCGCTTCTTGTTCCCCATCCCTCAAGATTCGAAGAAAATCAGAGCGCCGCAAAGTCTCTACTTCGATTCAAGTTCATAACAGCCTCTAGTCTTTCCCGGCACAATGCTGGCACAAATTTATGGGTGTCTCACGCTAGGCCTGATCACATTAGCCACCCTATTATGGATGTATTTTGCGAATGATCGCGTAGTCATCCAGGGCGAAACAGAGGGCATAGGCTGGCACCTGATGCGGAATCCGCGCCTCGTCTTTGGTGGAGCTGCCGTGTTCTTGTACGTCGGAACCGAGGCGAGCATCCTTGGCCACTCCATTCCCTACCTCTCCCAACAGAGCAGCAGTCTGCGGCCAGGCACTGCGGCTATGCTGCTTTCGGCCTACTGGGTAGCTGCTATCGCAGGCCGCCTCTGCTTCTCCGCACTACTACGTCGATTTCGCACGCGGACATTGCTACAGGCTGCTTGCCTGGTTGCAACCCTACTTCTACTCTGCTCCATCTATTGCGCAGGGGCATACAGTGCAGCCTGCCTTTTAGTCACAGGATTCTTCAATGCAGCAATTTTCCCCTGTGTTTTTACCCTCAGCGTAACTGGATTACAAAAGGCTGAACTTCCTCATGCTTCAGCGCTACTCTCTACGGCCATCTGCGGAGGCGGGCTGATGCCCATGATTAGTGGCGTTCTCGCCGATCACGCTGGTATTGCTGCTGCGTTCGTACTTCCCTGCTTCGCTTACCTCTTTATCGCAGGAGGGTCCCAGCTTGCTTTTCCGCAGAAGTTTCATCTGCGTCCGGCACGATCTACAAAGTAGTGATCTTTTCGGCTTGCTGTTGACATTGTTTGATATGACCACTTATTGTTGTGTTTCGCATTTATCATTTATGCGGGGAGAATATTTCGGTCATGTCCACTTCCACAACGTCTTCACATTCCCGCCGTGAATTTCTGCGAACCTCTGCTGCGGCCTTCGCTGCTACCGCTTGCACTTCACAGCTGCTCGGCGAGATGATTCATGGCTCTGAAAAGAAGCCGAACATCATCTTCTTTCTTGGCGAAGGCGTGCGGCCAGATGAGAGCTCGCTTTCCGGCAACCAGTTTCTGCATACGCCCAATATTGATCGCATCGGCCGCGAAGGCGCTGTCTTCAATAATTCTTTTGTTACCAATGCACTCTGCCTGCCGGGCCGGGCATCAGTATTGAGCGGCATGTACGGCCATACGACCGGAGCAGTCGACAATCAACACAGCAAGGTGCCCGATTCCTTTCCGATCGTGACCGATCTTATCCGCAATGCAGGATATGAGATCGCGTTTATCGGCAAGTCGCATGTGGAAGGTGCCCTGACCGACCGCTACTGGGACTACTACTTCGGATTCAAAGGCCAGGCCGATTATGAGCATCCGATGATCACGGAGGGCCGCAATGGCAAGTTTTCGGAGCCGGTTCGTTATAACCAGTACGTCGATGACATCCTGACAGACCGCGCCGTAAACTGGCTGAAAGAGCCGCATGCGAAGCCAATCTGCCTCTTCCTCTGGTTTTACGCGCCTCACGCGCCATTCTACCGTCCACTACGCCGCTCGACTGACTTCAATGGTGTCTCAATTCCTATCCCAAAGAGCTATTTCGAATATAAGGACGGGTATCCGGGCAAACCACAAGGTGTGGTCGATGCACTGAATAAGATTGGAGAGCAGTTCTTCGGTAATGACGACCCGCGTTCCTTTGAGGAGTTAGTGAAAGACCACTACGCCGGCGTGGAATCCAATGATGATGATATGGAGGCAGTTTTCCAGGTTCTCGAGGACAAGAAGATGATGGACGATACCGCCGTGCTGTGGAGTTCCGACCACGGCTTCTTCCTGGGCGAGCATCGCTTCTATGACAAGCGACTCATGTATGAACCCTCCATCCGCGTTCCCATGATGATTCGATATCCCAAGCGCATCCAACCCGGAACGACGACCGATGAGATGGTGCTCAACATCGATATCGCACCAACCCTGCTTGATCTGGCAGGAGCTTCCATTCCGTCTGCATTTCAAGGACGGAGCTTGATGCCGCTTGCAGAGGGCAAGAAGGTCAGCAACTGGCGCAAGGACTGGCTATACGAGTACTACGAATACCCCGGCTTTGAAAATGTTCCACCGTGCCGGGGCATCCGAACGGAGCGCTATAAGTACATCGACTACTTCACACAAAACGCATACGAACTCTATGATCTACAGACCGATCCGGACGAAATGCACAATCTCTACTCGGACCCAGCACATGCCGGTCTGGTGAAGCAGCTACGCACCCGTCTTACAGAATTGCGCAAGGAGACTGGGGACCATTACGTTTATGAACCGACGAAGCTGCTGCCAGGCCCAGGAAATCGTTCGCAACAGGCACAATAACACTGCTTCTCAGGAGAGTAATGATGATAAGCATCATCTGGCAGAGACTCACTGTGGGAGCTGCCGCATCGCTAATGTTTTCGCTGCCGCTACAGTCACAACAGACTGCGCCTGCCACTGACAAGACGCAGACCTCCTCGTCTACAGAGGCTTCTCAGGCTACGAACACCTCTCGTCCCGCCGATACAAAGAAGCAGAAACATGGCGATATGCGTGGCAAGAAAAAAACGGGCAGCGCCATTTCTGCAAGCGGACCACCCACCGCAGTCTGCAAAGATGGTACCTACAGTCACGACAAACCTTCAGCAGGCGCCAAAGGTGGCAAGGAAATATGCAAAGCGAATGGCGGAGTGCAGCGCTTCTTCTAGACCACATAGATCAATGGACTGGTTTGCACGGTCAAAACGGCACTTCGCCTTCCGCCCGGTGCTGACAGAGAAAGAATTAGAATTGTCAGAACTACATTGAAATGTTAACTGGACTCGCGCGGCCCAAAAATCGTAGTCAATCGTAAAATTCTACAGAGATACATTAGAGCAGTCATACATATGACCAGCGCAGCATCCATTCCGATAGCTGATAGCAAGCGTTCAGAGTTCCCTTTCCACATCATGTCAAAGCCAACGGGGCCGATCTGCAATCTGGATTGCACGTATTGCTTCTATCTGGAAAAGGAAAAGCTATATCCAAACACAGAACACTGGATGATGCGCGATGACCTGCTGGAGACGTACATCCGCCAATACATTGAGTCGCAACCGGTCGACATCATTGATTTCGCCTGGCAAGGTGGGGAGCCGACGCTGCTGGGCGTCAACTACTTCGAAAAGGTGATTGCGCTGCAACAGCGGTATGCGAAT
>JARLFX010000233.1 GCA_031296355.1 Acidobacteriaceae bacterium | reverse complement strand
GCGAGTTTGATCGGCGAGCATGACGAGATCCTGTACATACTTCTTAAATCCCGCCGCTTCGACGCTAACCGTGTAAGTGGTCGGACGGAGAGATGGAATGTTGAACTGGCCGCTCGCGCCTGTTGTCACGACGTGCGCGGTCGCAGTGCTCTTTTCAGTCGCGGTCACCTTGGCACCGGGAATCACGGCACCCGTCGGATCCGTAACGACTCCAGAAATGGCGACTGAGCCGCCTTGTGCGAAGGCACCAACACTGCATACGAGCACCACTAGAACTGTCAGTATTCGTACGCGCCACTTGGTAGCTATTCCTCCAAAAAATGACTCTTGCCTCATCGGTTCCCCTTCCGCAGGTGCGTGAAATCCACGACTCCTGCATACTCCCCTTTGATCTCCAGAAAACTTTGACCCTGAATTCTGCAATACCACCCAGGGCCTTTCGAAGGTCAGGAGCATATTATGCGAACTCGCTATATTTGTTCAAGATGCAAATTAAGTTTTTTTGAAAGTTTTTTCTCCGGCTTGGCTGCCCCATCAATGGTTGATGAACTCATCACGATCTATGCGTGCAAAATATCTATATATCTCAACGTTTTATCTAATAAATCGAATTATGAGCGCCTGTGGCATCCTATCTCGTGCCGGGGACCATTTTGACGCACAAGCCCCCCTACTACTCTGATTCCTCCCGGAATGGGGTCGCCGCGTCTCCCTTCGGATATGGGCTCCACCCTATACCTCCAGGTTTTCGTTGTATCAAAAACATAATGCAGGGCGTCACCCAAAGTTCCACCAGTCTGGAGCCAGACTGGTCTACGGCCCAACCGCTGAACGCTTCCAGTAAAGGAATGACAATTCTGCTCGAAAGATAACTCCGCACTCTCAGAATCGAGGATAGTGCAAGGTCTATTGATTTTTTGCCCGAACTATATGTGACGCAGACCTGGGAAACGAATCTTTTTTGTCGCCGTCTGCCCGAGCGTCCAACCTGCCGCGCTCTTGAGCTGAAGTCTCCACGATGCCTTTAGTTTTTTAAGTCATGCGGTTGCCGGGCCAAACCTGGACAACTTCGCTCTTGACGGGTGGAATGCCGGCAAGTCCAGGCCTTTTTCTTCTTTCGAGGCTCACCCTCTCCCCTGAGAGACTGTGAGCCCTCATCCGCCACCTGCTACGGTTCGCGAACAAAGCGCCTCTGAAATACAAGCGCCGCCGCCCCGCGTAGCCGTGCAATATCCCCATCATGGGTGGCCAGAATCTGCGGGGGCGGCCCAACCAGCGTCAACGCCGCAACCTCTTTCGCAATGATGGGCCCGAAGCGGTGCCAGGCGGACGTAATGTCGCCGGCAACCAGAATCATCTGCGGAGAAAGGCCGGCAATAATTGGGCCCAATCCACGCCCAATGTGTTGAGCCTGTTTAGCCAGGGCCTCGACCGCAGATTGGTCGCCTTCCTCTGCCTTGTTGAGCAGTTCGTTAAATGAAATCGCTCCTGCCTTGGGCTGAAGCTCTTGATAATACCGGAGAGCGGCATGGCATGATGCTACTGTTTCCCAGCATCCTTTACGGCCACAGGAGCAGAGAATGCCAGACGGGTCCAACGATATGTGGCCAAACTCCCCTGCCATTCCGTGATGGCCTGTGATCACCTGACCGTTGGCGAATACCCCTGTACCGACACCTTCTGAGACCGTCACAAGTACGGCATCTCGGATTCCGTTGAGGCGCCCGAAAAGAAGTTCTGCCAACAGGCATGCGGTGGCCGCGTTCTCCATCCTTACCGCCAGCCCAGTCTCCTTCTCGATTGCTTTCTTCAGATCGAAGTCGGGCCAATG
>JARLFX010000232.1 GCA_031296355.1 Acidobacteriaceae bacterium | reverse complement strand
GGCACGGAATATGCTGGATTGGTCGCTTCACCAACGGGACGCCGTACCCGTCGTTGACCGCTGCGACCATACCCGAGGAATATCTTCTCGTCGGAGAAAATGGCCTTGCACCAATCGTCCTCGGTCCATCGCTGGTAGCCTCCCGCGAATGAGAGGCGCTTGCGCTTGTGTTCGTCTGTGAGTTGGAAGACGTGTCGCGAGATTTGACCAGGGAGTCCTGCCTCGACACATCGACGCTTGATGGTGCTGACGGAGACGTCTGAGAGGTCGAGCTTACGCTTGATTCCCGGCGACATCAGGTGCGGTTCGACACGCGCAGTGACGGCGATGTTGATATCAGCAGCTTCGTCGGTGCACCGCGGTCGTCCGCTCCTACGCTCGTCAGCGACGTCGTGCTTCTGCTCGTAGTGCCTCAACCAGTGGCGCACGGTCGGGAGAGAGGTGCCTGCCTGCTGTGCGATGTCGGTACGGGGCAGGCCCTGCTTGTCGAGCACGACGATGGCAGCACGCTGCACCGTCGGAAGTGGGGCACGGTTGCCTGCGTGTGGAGGGAAGAGAGGCGGCGGAGCGGAAGCGGCAGCGGCTGGTGGACTGTCTGGGAGGTCTTCTTGCTGCTGAGCAGGGGAGCGGCAGTCGCTGCAGGTCTCGTGCCGCTGGAACTTCTTCTTCGCCTTCCACTTGCCGCAGCCAGGGCATTTGTACTGTTGCGCACAGATGCGCACCGGGGCAGACAAGCCAGTAGCACCACGTCAGAGAGCAATCACAGGCGCACATTGTCAGCAGGTAGTGCAGTGGTCGATCTGCATGCTGACCTTGGTGGAGCTCGACATGTGTCAGCGACGCTCAATGGACGCTTTCCATATCTGCCAGTACGAGCAGCGCAGCAGAGCGAGTCAGCCACCCGAGCACACCAACAGAGGCACGGAGCCTGGGCGCTACCACACGCGCACACTCACCGCTGGGGGTGCACCGCTGCATACGCTGCTGCATGGATTGTGAGCCTCACGAAGGGCACTGGTCGGCGCGTGCCAGTCAAGCTGCGTGCTCAGCTAGAATAGGAGTTGAAGGATCATATTGATGCTGGCATCAGAGAGTGGACAGACAAAGAACATGATGCGGTCGGCCCGCCTAGATCGCATCTCATGCTCGAATGCCGCTCTCGAATAAGTCGCCTAAGAAGCAACTACTTTTGTCAATGCCTG
>JARLFX010000231.1 GCA_031296355.1 Acidobacteriaceae bacterium | reverse complement strand
TCGGTTGCAGCCAGGATGAATGCGCCCACGCCCTTGGCGTCGTCCGTCACTTTTGGCTCGCTCATGTAATACGCATAGCTGCCATCACGATATGGTGTGCCGCCCAGCCCCGCGCTGCGCACGATCCCTGAAACATGCACCAGCCCGTTGTCATCCGTCTGCGCCTCATGCAGTAACAGCCCCTTGTAGCCCTTCTGTGCCACTGCCTGGTAGCGCACCGGCAGATAGCCCATCCGCACGCCCTTATCCAGCGCGTACACAAACATCGCAGACGCCGAACTCTCCAGGTAATTTCCCTCTCCCGCCGGCTTGTTTACCACGTTGTACCAGAGCCCGCTCTTGGCATCCTGCTGTTTCGTCACCGCCTCAGCCAGCCGGTTCAGAATTGCAATCAACTCCGCGCGCTGCGGGTGGTCCTGCGGAAAGTATTCCAGCGTATCCACCAGCGCCATGGCATACCAGCCCATGCCGCGGCCCCAGAACTCCTTTGACAATCCCGTCGCCGGATCAGCCCAGCGTTCCTTCTTCGATTCGTCCCAGCCGTGATACAGCAGCCCCGTCTTCGCATCGCGCAGATACTTCTCTGACAAGGTGAACTGCAGCGCGATGTCGTCAAAATCCTTCGTCTGCTGAAACTCGCGTGCGTACTGCGCATAGAACGGCTCTGCCATGTAGAGCCCGTCCAGCCACATCTGGTTGGGATAGCGCTGCTTGTGCCAGAATCCGCCAGACGGCGTGCGCGGCTGCTTGTCCAGTTGCTCACGCACGGTCTTCGCTGCTAGGTAGTAGCGCTTGTCCAGCGTCACGCCGTACAGCATCAACGCCTGCCGTCCCATCAGCACATCGTCCAGCGAATTACCGCTGGCGTTGTAGGTGGCAATACTGCCATCCTTCGCTACCAGTGCATCCACTGATTGCTTCACGTAGTTGTAGTACTTCGGATTGGCCGTCGCATACCAGACGTTGGTCACGCCCTGCAGCAACGTACCTTCCTCATACTGCCAGCGCGGCGGCGCGCCTGTTGCGTTTACATCTCCCAGCGGAAAGTGTGCAATGGCCGAGTCAGCTGCCCGCGAAGACCACGCCGTCTCAGCCACCTTCGTTGCGGCAGGAGCCTGCGCGGCCGCAAACGCACAGCCCATAGAGACTGCCAGTGTGACCGGCAACATCAGCTTCATCATCGTCATCCAGTGCCTCACAAATTCCGCGTCTGCTTCGGCCAGCTCGCCCAGCCCTTATGCTGCCGACCGTACCTTCTTGATCGCTTCCAGGTACGCCTTCGCCGCCTGCGTAACCAGCTCCGGCTTGCCGTCCTTGATCGCCTTCACGCTCACCAGGTCTGAACCTACACCCAGCGCCTCAGCGCCTGCGGCAAGAAACTCACCCGCAGTTGCAAGGGTAACTCCACCCGTAGGGATTAGTCGCAGGAAAGGAAACGGTGCTTTCAGCGCCTTCAAATAGCTCGATCCGCCCATGGCCGAGCACGGGAACACCTTCACAATGTCTGCGCCTGCGTTCCATGCCGTAATTACTTCGGTCGGAGTCAGCGCGCCGGGGATC
>JARLFX010000230.1 GCA_031296355.1 Acidobacteriaceae bacterium | reverse complement strand
TGAAGCTGCGCCGGACCGTCCGCAGCCGCGGCTGGACCGCATGCGCGGACACGGCATGGCTTCAACGGTGGGCCGGTTGCGCGAGTGCCCGCTGCTGGATTGGAAGTTTGTGGTGCTGTCGCACAATACCATTCGCGGGGCGGCTGGCGCGGCGCTGCTGAACGCAGAAGTGCTGGCCATGCTGGGCAAGCTGGACAAGCTGCGGGTGGGGCAGGCGGTGACGGCATGACCGCTGGTGCACGCATCAATCTGGTTGTGATGAAGTTTGGCGGAACGTCAGTGGAAGATGCGGTGGCGATCGAACGCACCGCATCCATCGTGCGTGGACGCCGCGACAAAGGGCTGAATGCCGTGGTGGTGGTCTCTGCCATGAGCAAGGTAACAGATGCGCTGTTGGCGGCTGCGGCTGCCGCGGGCAAGGGCGATCGCAAGGGCGCGCTGGAGATCAGCACGGGCCTGCGTGCGCGCCACATCGCAACGGCGAAGGAACTGCTGGAAGAGCCCGCGTTCCGCGAGATGCATCTGCTGATCGACGCGGAATTTGACGCGCTGGACGATCTGCTGCGCGGCATTGCGGCGGTGGGCGAACTGACGCCGCGCACCAGCGACCTGGTGCAGAGCTTCGGTGAGCGGCTGTCGAGCCGCATTGTTGCAGCAGCGTTTGCACAGCGCGGTTTGCAGGGCGCGCATGTGGATGCACGCGACGTCATCATCACAGATAAGCAGCACGGCAAGGCGGTTCCGCAGGAGACGCACATTGAGGCGCGGCTGGCGGAGTTGGTGCTGCCGATCGTGGAAGCCGGACAGACGGTGGTGATGGGCGGCTTTATTGGGTCTACGCTGGAAGGCGTCACCACGACGCTGGGCCGTGGCGGCAGCGATTTCTCTGCTGCGCTGGTGGGCGGCGGGCTGCATGCAGGCGCTATCGAAATCTGGACGGACGTGAACGGCATTATGACGACCGATCCGCGGATTGTGCCGGAGGCGCTGCGCGTGCGCAGCATCAGCTTTGAAGAGGCGGCGGAGCTGGCCTACTTTGGTGCGAAGGTGCTGCATCCGGCGACGATTGCGCCGGCGGTGGACCGTGACATTCCGGTATGGGTGCTGAACTCGCGCAATGCGGCGAACCAGGGCACCAAGATCACTGCGCATAGCCAGCCCTGCCGCAGCCCGTTCAAATGCATTGCGGCGAAGCGCAGGCAGACGATCATCGACATTGTTTCCAGCCGCATGCTGAAGGCGCACGGCTATCTGGCGGCAGTGTTTGAAATATTGGACCGGCACCGCGTGGTGATCGATATGGTTTCAACCAGCGAGGTAAGCATCTCGCTGAGCGTGGATTCGCACTACGATTTGGCGCCGATCATGGCTGACCTGCAGGAGATTGCCACGGTGAAGCTGGACCGCGACAAGGCGCTGATCTGCCTGGTGGGCGAAGATATCCGCGGACGCAGCGGCATCGCGGCGCAGGTCTTCAACGCGGTGAAGCACGTGAACATGCGGATGATCTCGCAGGGTGCAAGCGAAATCAACATGAGCTTCATGATCGACGAGGAGAACGTGGAAGAGGCGGTGCGCTCGCTGCACAAGGTCTTCTTCGCGGACCCTGATCCGTCGGTATTCGATGTGGAAGCGCTGGCGGCGAAGGCCTGAGGAGTAGAAGCGATGAGGGTTCTGGTTCTTGGACAAGGCAAGACGGGCAAGCTGGTAGCCGAGGTTGCGGCTGAGCATGGCCATGGCGTGCACGTGCTCGACGAGAACGAGAACATGAACGCGACGGCGCTGACGCCTCCGTTTCTCTCGGGCTTTGACGTGGTGATCGACTTCACGACGCCGGAAGCTGTGGTGCAGAATCTGCGGGCGTGCCTGGCGACGGGCGCGAAGATGGTGGTCGGCACCACCGGCTGGTACAGCAAGCTACAGGAGATGCGCCAGATGGCTGAGCGCAAGAACGCGGGTCTGCTGTATGGCACGAACTTTTCCATCGGCGTGCAGGTGACGATGGAGCTGGTGAAGGCGATGGGCGCGGCGCTGAAGGGCGCGGGCTACACCTTCTCGCTGGAGGAGACGCACCATACATCGAAGCTTGACGCGCCCTCTGGCACGGCGCTGACGATGCAGCAGACGCTGGCGGATGTGAATCCGGACGGCGCGAAGTTTGAGATTGTGGCGCACCGCGTAGGCGATGCGAGTGGACTGCATACGCTGGAAGCGAAGTCGGATGCGGACCGCATTGTGCTGACGCATGAAGCCTTCTCGCGCCGCGGATTTGCAGAGGGAGCAGTGCGCGCGGCGGAGTGGTTGAGCACGCGCACCGGCTGCTATGACTTCCGCGATGTGTATGCGGAGTGCTTTGGCGGAAGCGCGAAGCAGACGCTGCCGGCATCGAGCAAAGTGGGCGGCATCATCACGCCGCAGTAGGTGCTGGTGCTGCGCGCACTGCGAATCGCTTCGCGTGGCGGAACAATATTGGTTGGCTTCTTAGCAAGATTGACGCAGCAGTATCCCGTATTCCCCGGCGGGCTGGCAGGAGATGGAATGGCGTTTGAGGCGGAGATCACGGAGATATACGAATCTGCACGGGGCGGCTGCGGATCGTTGTGGCAGCTGGTGCTGAACCGGACAGAATTCAGCGCGGGAGACATCGGGGTGCTGCGGGCAAAGGCGCGCAGTGGGGCAGAGATTGCCATCCCGGTGCTGAACGTGGAGGCGGATGCTGCGGGGGTGGTGTGGCACTTTGTGCGCAAGCCACTGGCGGCGGGAACGCTGATACAGGGCGAAGTGACGCCGCGGAATTGAGGATTCTCCGCAGTGCTGGTAAACTGAAGATCGTCATCGAGAGGGCCGTGCCGCAGGGCATGCCGCGCTCCAACCGATGGGGCTATAGCTCAGCTGGGAGAGCGCACCGTTCGCAACGGTGAGGTCGACGGTTCGATCCCGTCTAGCTCCACCATTTATTCATCCAAGGAAAATCCAGGAACATCCTAGCCTAGCGTAAATATTGGGTTTTTGATAGGTTTATGTCCAGTGACGGCCAGATGATTTCTTGGCGTCCCGTGGCCACTACTTCATGCTGCAGATTCAGGCCGAAGTTCAGAAGAAAGAAATCTTCGCATAAGAATACCAAGGAGCGCTCCACATGAAGTTGAAGTTTGTTTTTGCAATGTTGGCTCTGGGTGGGGCTCTTTGCCTTGCGCAAGAGCAGTCCAAGCCGAATGAGATTGCAAAGGTCGATGACACGGCGAAGATTGCAGATACGATCCGCATTGTGCTCGCCGGCGATTCCACTGTGAGTCACTCCTCGGGCTGGGGATCCGGTTTCTGCGACGACCTTGCCGGTCAGATTGAGTGCTTTAACATGAGCAAGTCCGGACGCAGCACGAAAAGCTATCGCAATGAGGGCTGGTGGCAGCGTGCGCTGGATCTGAAGCCGACCTACATTCTGATCAGCTTTGGGGGTAATGATGTGCCCGGCAAAGGGCCGGAGCGTGAGACCGATCCAAAGACCACCTACCCCGAGTTGCTGAAGAAGGACATCGCGGAAGCGCAGGCTGCAGGCGCGCATCCAATACTGGTGACCGATATGCAGACGCGCAAATATAAGGATGGCAAGCTGCTGCATCCCTGGGCCGCCTATATTGAGGCAATGCTCAAGGTGGGTGCGGAGACGAATACCCCGGTTATTGATCTGAATGCGCGTACGACGGCGTGTTTGGATACGATGACGCAGGCGCAGGCAGATACGTATAACAAGTACTACCCGGATCCGAAGCTGGTCGACCGCGCGCATATCAACGCGAAGGGATCGCAGATGATCGGCACAATGGTGGCTGAGGACTTCGCGAAGATAGTGCCGAAATTGGCGAAATACATCCAGATGCAGAACCCGCCGGTAGACAATGAGGCCTGTCGATAGCCTCGTTCCCAAGGTTCTGGAGTTCGCATTCAAGAGCGACATTATCGCGATGCCCGGAGCACTGACCCCGAGCGAAGTTATTGCCGCCTGGCAGTTCGGGGCAGACTTCGTGAAGATACTTCCTTGTTCCATGATGGGTGGCGATTAGTACATCCGCGCACTCAAGATTCCGCTGCCGCAAATTCGATTGATTGCATCAGGAGGCGTCAATCAATTGACCGCAACGAACTTCATCTATGAGCGGGCGCGCCGGTTCCTGTCTGCCGTGCAAAATGCGCGTGTCAATATGGCAAGCATGGACACCGATTGATGCGCCAATAAAACCGGCATGGCCTACGGAAGACAGGGCAGAAGATCAACTTCCGCAGGTATTTCGACGAGCTTCCGGAAGCGTCGTATCATTTAATCAATGGCATTTCCTACTAAAGTTTGCGTTGTGTGCTCTGAAGAGTTCGAGCTGCGGCCGGATAAGCCCGGCTTTGCCAATCGCTGCCCCGAGTGCAGCATGCCCGAGCAGGATGAACCCGTGGCCAAAGAGCGCATGGATGCGACCGAGCGCAAGGTGGCGGCAGAGGCTAATGCGGAGCGACGCCGGGTGATGCGCGATATGCTGTACCGCAAAGACAGCTAGCGCAGCGCCCTCGCGCGCTGCGCCTTTCAGGCGATAGGAAGCGTGAAGGTGAAGACCGAGCCGTGACCCAGCTGGCTGGTGACGGAGATCGTTCCCTGGTGAGCTTCTACGATGGCGCGGCAGATGGCCAGGCCCATGCCGGTGCCATAGGTGTTGGCGGCGCGGTTGCGCGAACGGTAGAACTTGTCGAAGATCAGCGACTGCTCCATCTGCTCAATGCCGGCGCCGCGATCTGCCACGCTGCACGCCACAAATTCACCGCGTACTTCCGCCACCACAAAGATGGGCGTGCCTGGCTGTGAATACTTCGCAGCATTCTCCAGCAGGTTGGCCAACAGCTTCTGAATCCACACGGGATCGGCATTCACCGCGGGCAGTCCCTGGGGAATCCTGACGGTTACTTCGTGGCCTGTGAGCATGGCTGCCCCAGCCTCTATCGCTGTCGTCACCATGTCGCCGAGCGACTGCCGGCTGAAGCTCATCTTCACTTCCTGGGTGTCGAGCTGCGCCATCTCCACGGCCTCTGTCACCAGGCGGTTCAGGCGGTCGCTCTCTTCGTCAATCACGGTGAGCATGTCGCGGGTGGAATCTGGCGGTAACGGCTGCGTGAGCAGCGTGGTGACGGATGCTTTGATGGATGTGAGCGGCGTGCGCAGCTCGTGGGTGATGGAATCCAGCATCATGCCGCGCAGGCGTTCGCTCTCTTTGGCCGCTTCTGCGCGCGTCACCTCTTCCATGGCGCGCGAGCGGTCCAGCGAGATGGAAACCAGGCCGCCGACGGCCTCCAGCGTGTGAGGAGAGAGATGGACTTCCCGCAGAATCAGTACGCCGCGCGGGCGTACACCGGTGCGAAACGGTACAATCGCTTCCGCACCGTCTGGCGTGGTGGAGATATCCGGGGCGTTGGCAAGTTGCTGCAGATCGGCGCTCTGCAACGGCACCGGCCACTCTGCCCCGGCACGATAGACGCGGTCGCCATCCAGCAGGTAGAAGAGCACGGCAGAGGAGCCCGTGGCCTCTGCAATGGCCGCCGGAATGGAGTTTGTGAGCTGTGCCAGCTCATCGGTTTGCAGCAGCGCGCGGCTCAGGCGATAGAGCACTTCAAGCTCCGCCTGGCGGGTGCGCGCGTCGCGCGATTCGTCGCGGATACGCTCTGCCATGCGGCTGGCAAAGACAGATGTGATAAGAAAGACAAAGAGAGCCACAAGATTCTGCGGGTCAGATATAGTAAACGTGCCGAGAGGCGGCAGGAAAAAGTAGTTGTAGCAGGCAGCGGCAGCAAGCGACGTGCCAATGGCATAGCGCAGCCCCCAGTTTGCTGCCACAAAGAGCACCAGCAGCAATAGCGTAAGCGCAACGGTTGCAGGATTTACGTGTATTACCGCGCGATAGAGGACTACAATTCCGGCGAGCAGGGTTGCTGAGCCGAACCAACGGGCCATCGTGATGATGCGCTTGAAGTTCACACCGAGATTCTACGACGATGCAGAATTCTTTACCTAAAAAACGTCCTGAAGACTGGCTGGAATCCGCTGAATCGGCGGAAGAGGCTGCCGGCGGGGCAAAGAAGCGTGGCCGCTTCAAGGTTTTTCTGGGCTATGCGCCCGGCGTGGGCAAAACCTTCAGCATGCTGAGCGAGGGCATCCGCCGCAAGAGCCGCGGCGAAGATGTCGTGATCGGCATTGTGGAGACGCATGGGCGCAGTGGCACCGCGGAGGTCGCAGAGAAGCTGGAACGGGTGCCGGTACGCGATCTGGAGTACAAGGGCGCGATCTTCACCGAGATGGATGTGGATGCCATCCTGGCCCGGGCTCCGCGCGTGGCGTTGATTGACGAACTGGCCCACACCAACATCGAGGGCAGCCGCTTCGCCAAGCGCTACGAAGACGTGTTCCTGCTGCTGGATGCCGGCATTGACGTGCTCACCACCGTCAACATTCAACATATTGAGAGCATGACGCCGCGGGTGCAGGCGCTGACCGGCATCACCGTGCGCGAGACGGTGCCGGACTGGGTGCTGGACCGAGCGGACGAGATCGTGATGAGCGATCTCACGCCGGAGGCGCTGGCCACGCGCATGCGCCGCGGAGATATCTATCCGCAGGAGCGCATCGAGCGTGCACTGGCAAACTTCTTTCGCCGCGGCAATTTGATTGCCCTGCGCGAGATGGCCTTGCAGCAGGTGACGCGGGCCGTAGACCGCACGCTGGATGATTACGTGAAGCGCAAGCAGCTGGGCGCTCACTGGGCCGTAGCGGAGAAGGTTGCGGTGTGCATCAGCTCGAATCCCAAATCGCGCGACTTGATCGCCCGTGGAGCGAGGCTGGCGCATGGTTTAGACGCGGAGTTCTACGTGCTGCACATGGAAACAGAACGCGATGAGCAGCCGGAAGCAAAGCGTGCGCTGGAAGACAATTTTCAGTTTGCCCGGAACCTGGATGCAGAGGTCGTCCTGCTCAAAGGCTCTAGCGTGGCCGCCGCGGCGGCGGAGTTTGCCACAACGCACCGCATCACCCAGGCTATCTTCGGACGCTCGTCGCTGCGTGGGTTGAAGCGCTATCTGTACTTTCTGGCGATCCAGAAGTTTATCAGCGCGGCCCCACACGTTGATCTTCACATCATCACGCAGGAGGATCGATAACGATGCGCATTCTTATCGTGGATGACGAACGGCAGATTACGCGCGTGCTGCGCACTTCACTGCAAAGCCACGGCTACGAGGTGGATGTGGCGCAGGATGGTGCGGAGGCGCTGCGCCTCTTTGAGCAGAACCAGCCGGACCTGGTGGTTACGGACCTCTCCATGCCCAACATGGACGGCGTGGAATTGACGCAGGCCATCCGCAAGCTGAGCGATACGCCCATCATCGTGCTTTCTGTGCGTGAGCAGGAAGTGAACAAGGTGATGGCGCTGGACAGCGGCGCCGATGATTATGTGACCAAGCCCTTCAGCATGCCGGAGCTGCTGGCACGCGTTCGCGTGCAACTGCGCCGGCGCGTGGAAGAAGCTACCCCCTCCACCAGCATCAAGGAAGGGGATTTTGCCATCGACACAATCGCCCACCGCGTGGTGGTACAGGGGCGCGAGGTTCACCTGACGCCGAAGGAATTTGACCTGCTGCTGCTCTTTGCGCGGAACCATGGCCGCGCACTCACCCACAAGATGCTTCTGCGGTCGATCTGGGGGCATGCAGGTGAGAACCAGCCGGAGTATCTGCGCGTGCTGGTAGCGCAGCTGCGCAGGAAAATTGATTCGCCGGGCGCGGCCAGTTACGTCGAGAGCGAGCCGTGGATCGGCTACCGTTTCCGGCTTTCCCTGTAATCTTTATGCTTTCTTAACGCCTTTCCTACGGACTTCCTATGCTCCCGGGCTCTCTACTGGTTCAGTAGCGTTGCCGTGCCGTGCTTCCCCACGACATGGCAACTCTTCTGAAGCACACAGAGGAACCGTCCATGGCAGATGCAACTTACATTCTTCTTACGCTGATCTGTTTCGGCATCGGGCACGCCTACACCAAGGCCTGCAATCGCCTGAACGCGAAAGCGAAGGCAAACCGTGATTGAAAACATCATCCTCCTCGCACTCGCCGTCGCTCTGATGGCCTACCTGGTATACGCACTGCTTCGTCCGGAGAAGTTCTGATGACTCCCAATGGTTGGCTGCAAATTGCTGTTTATTTTTTTCTGATTCTCATCATGACGAAGCCCATCGGCTCGTACATGACCAAGGTCTTTGAGCGCCGCCGCACCTTTATGGACCCCATCATGGGACCGGTGGAGCGCGTGCTGTACAAGCTGACCGGCGTGAAGCCGGAAGAGGAGATGCGCTGGACGGAGTACCTGGTTGCCATGCTGCTCTTCAGCGCGGTCACCTGCATCATGACCTACGTGGTCGAGCGTTTACAGTTCCATCTGCCGTGGAACCCGCAGCACCTGGCCGCGGTACCGCCGGCGTTGGCGTGGAACACCGCGATCTCGTTCACGACGAATACCAACTGGCAGGCGTACACGCCAGAATCCACCATGAGCTACTTCACGCAGATGGTGGGGCTGGCGACGCACAACTTCTGGTCTGCCGCCGTCGGTCTGTCGCTGGCCATCGCCTTCATCCGCGGCATCGCCCGCCGCGAGATGAAGACGCTGGGCAACTTCTGGGCCGATCTCACGCGCGGCACGCTGTGGGTGCTGCTGCCGATCTCCACCATCCTGGCCGTGGTACTGGTCTCGCAGGGCGTGATTCAGAATCTGCGCCCGTACGACACCGCGAAACTGACGGAAACGCAGACCACTACCGCGCCCGGTACAGACGGCAAGCCGGTAACGACCGTGACCACGACCCAAACCATCGGGCAGGGCCCAACAGCATCGCAGGAAGCCATCAAGATGCTGGGCACCAACGGCGGCGGCTTCTTCAATGCGAACAGCGCGCACCCGTTTGAGAATCCTTCGCCCATCACCAACCTTCTGGAGATGCTGGCTATCTTCCTGATCCCCGCTGGCCTGACGGTCACGCTCGGCCAGATGACGAGTTCGCCGAAGCATGGCTGGGCTGTCTTCGCCGCGATGTCTGTGCTGTGGTTTGCCGGCGTAGCAACCTGCTACTGGGCAGAGGCGCAGCCGAATCCGCTCTTGCACGGCATCAACCAAACCGTCTCTGCGCAGCAGAGCGGCGGCAACATGGAGGGCAAGGAGACGCGCTTCGGTATAGTGAACTCCGCCATCTTCGCCGGCACCACGACCGACGCAAGCTGTGGCGCAGTCAATGCCATGCACGATTCCTTCACTCCGCTCGGCGGCATGGTTCCGCTGGTCAACATCATGCTCGGCGAGATTGTCTTTGGTGGCGTAGGCGCAGGCATGTACGGCATGCTCATCTTCGTCATCATCTCGGTCTTCATCGCCGGGTTGATGGTGGGGCGCACGCCGGAGTATCTCGGCAAAAAAATCGAGGCCTACGACATCCAGATGGCGATGCTGTACCTGCTCATCTTCCCGCTGGTGATCCTCGGCTTCTCTGCGATTGCGATTCTCGCGCCCAGCTTCGGCTTGTCCAGCCTGGCGAACCACGGCCCGCACGGACTCTCTGAAATTCTTTACGCGTATACCTCGGCCACGGGTAACAACGGCTCTGCATTCGCAGGATTGAACGCCAATACGCCCTGGTACAACACCTCGCTGGGCATCGCGATGTTTATTGGCCGCTTCCTGATGTTGATCCCCATGCTGGCTGTTGCCGGCAACCTGGCGACCAAGAAGAGCGTTCCGGCCACCGCGGGAACATTCCCTGTGACTACGCCGCTCTTCACTGCGCTGCTGGCCGGCGTCATCCTCATCGTGGGTGCGCTCACCTTCTTCCCCGTGCTCGCACTTGGCCCCATTCTGGAGCACCTGTTGCTGCACGCCGGACACAGTTTCTAAGGACACGCTTTTACAGCGAGGAGAAATCATGTCAACGAATAAGAATCGCCGCTCGCTCTTCGATCAGCAGATCATGCGCAGGGCCGCTGTGGATGCGCTGGTCAAGCTGAAGCCCACTACGATGATGAAGAATCCCGTCATGTTCGTGGTGGAGGTGGGCAGCGTACTCACCACGGTGCTGCTGGTCACTGACCATCTGCGCCACGCCGGACACTTCGGCTTCGATCTGCAGATCACGCTGTGGCTGTGGTTTACCGTGCTCTTCGCCAATTTCGCGGAAGCGATGGCCGAAGGCCGCGGCAAGGCCCAGGCTGATGCGCTGCGCCGTGCGAAGTCTGACACCATCGCACATCGCATCTGCAAGAACGGAAGCATCGAAGAGGTGCCCAGCGCCAACCTGCGCGTCGATGATCTGGTCAAGGTCATTGCCGGGCAGATGATTCCCGGCGACGGCGAGATCACGGAAGGCGTCGCCTCCGTGGACGAGTCGGCCATCACCGGCGAATCGGCGCCCGTCATCCGCGAAGCCGGCGGAGATCGCTCTGCTGTCACCGGCGGCACACGCGTGCTCTCTGACGTCATTACCGTGCGCATCACGTCGAATCCAGGTGAAACATTCCTTGACCGCATGATTGCTCTGGTCGAAGGCGCGGAGCGGCAGAAGACGCCGAACGAGATCGCGCTCAACATCCTGCTCGCCGGGCTCACCATCATCTTCCTGCTCGCGGTCGTCACGCTGCAGCCGTTTGCCATTTACTCCGGCGCGCCGCAGACCATCTTCGTGCTCATCTCCCTGCTGGTTTGCCTGATCCCCACCACCATTGGCGGCTTGCTTTCGGCCATTGGTATTGCAGGCATGGATCGCTTGGTGCAGCACAATGTGCTGGCCACCAGCGGCCGCGCGGTCGAGGCAGCAGGCGACGTGAACACGCTGCTGCTGGATAAGACCGGCACCATCACCATCGGCAATCGTCAGGCTGCTGAATTCCTTCCCGCACCCGGCGTGCTGAGCGATCAGCTCGCCGATGCGGCGCAGCTTTCGTCGCTGCCCGATGAAACGCCCGAAGGCCGTTCCATCGTTGTGCTGGCGAAAGAGAAGTACGGCCTGCGCGGGCGCGAACTGGCGCAGTTGAAGGCCGAGTTCATTCCGTTCAGCGCCACCACGCGCATGTCTGGCCTGGATATGGAAGGCCGCAGCATTCGCAAGGGTGCGGTCGATGCTATCGCCGCTTACCTGCAGGAGCATGGTTCCTCGCTTCCTGCTGAGGTGCGCGAGGATGTGGATACCGTGGCGCGAAGCGGCGGCACGCCGCTCGTCGTCGCAGAGAATGGCCGCGCGCTCGGCGTGATTCACCTGAAAGACATCGTGAAGGGCGGCATGCGCGAACGCTTCGACCACCTCCGCGCCATGGGTATTCGCACCGTCATGATTACGGGCGATAATCCGCTCACTGCGGCTGCCATCGCACGCGAAGCCGGCGTAGACGATTTCCTCGCCGAAGCCAAGCCAAAAGACAAGATGGATCTGATCCGTCGCGAGCAGGCCGAAGGCAAGCTCGTCGCAATGACCGGTGACGGCACCAACGACGCACCCGCGCTGGCGCAGGCGGATGTGGGCGTGGCCATGAACTCCGGCACGCAGGCTGCAAAAGAAGCGGGCAACATGGTGGATCTCGATTCCAATCCCACCAAGCTGATTGAGATTGTCGCCATCGGCAAGCAGTTGCTCATGACGCGCGGCGCGCTCACCACCTTCTCCATCTCCAACGACGTGGCGAAATACTTCGCCATCATCCCGGCAATGTTTGCCGGCGTCTTCCCGGTGCTCAATGCGCTGAACATCATGCACCTGCACTCGCCGGAGTCAGCCATCCTCTCCGCGGTTATCTTCAACGCGTTGATTATCGTTGCGCTCATTCCGCTGGCGTTGCGCGGCGTCTCCTACAAGGCGATGTCTGCCGCAGCCCTGCTGCAGAAGAACCTGCTGGTCTACGGCGTGGGCGGCATCATCGTGCCCTTCATCGGGATCAAGCTGATTGACATCGTCATCACCGCACTTCACTTCGCATAGCGGACTGTTTACTGAGGCTCAT
The DNA here is from genome assembly GCA_031296355.1 of Acidobacteriaceae bacterium. Next base: position 24,285 of record JARLFX010000230.1, on the reverse strand, counting down.
CATGAAGAAGAATCTTCTTATCTCGCTGCTCTACACCGCCGTCACCACCGTTCTGCTTGGTATCGGCTACCCGCTGGTGATCACTGCCATCGCCCACGTCGCGTTTCCCCGGCAGGCCGCAGGCAGCCTGGTCTACAACGCGAACGGTGATGTGATCGGCTCACACTGGATCGGCCAGGCGTTCACCGGGCCCAGCTATTTTCACAGCCGTCCGTCTGCTGCCGGAGCGGGCAATGGTTATGACGCATCGTCATCCTCCGGTTCAAACCTCGCGCCTACGAATGTCGCTCTGATTACGCGTGTTCAGCAGAGCGTAACCGCCGAGCAGGCAAACGTGGATGTCCCCGTTGACCTGGTCACGACCTCTGCTTCCGGTCTTGACCCGGAGATATCACCGGCCGCTGCGTTCTACCAGGTCGGGCGCATTGCATCGCAGCGCGGGTTAGACGCGAACCATGTACACGCGCTTGTGCAGGCGCACATCCAGCCACGCCAGCTCGGCTTTATGGGTGAACCGCGGGTTAATGTTCTGGAGCTGAACCTGGCCCTGGATCAGCTTGCCGCGAACAAATAGTTTTCAGCTTGCTCCATTTACTTTGCGTGGGCGAAGTGGGAGCATCCGGCGCATGGCGAAAGCCATGCGCCTTTTTTCTGCGCGCGCAATAGAAGATGTTGGGTGGGGAAGTGCTGGAAGTGGAGCGGGAGACCGGGATCGAACCGGCGACATTCAGCTTGGGAAGCTGACGTTCTGCCACTGAACTACTCCCGCTTCGCCTCCAATTATAGCCGTCAATCGTTGGTGAAAGATACTGCGCCCCATTCCGCTGCGACGTAGCGCGGCTGGTGGGAGCGAACGTGAAAATGGCTGCGCGAAGGAGCTTCACGCAGCCAGGATATCCCGGAAAAACAGATTCACTCAGTGGGCATGCGCTGTTTACGGAAGGGTATTGTCCAGGCCGCCGCTCTTTGCCAGTGCGGCTTGTTTGGCATGGTCTTCCAGCGTCTGCGCTTCCGGCAGATAGCTCAGGCCCTTCTGGATCATCGGGTCCCATTCCGCGCGTACCTTGGCGCCTTCCATCTGGCCAAACTGCGAGGTGAAGAGTTCGCTCTTGATGCTTGCCTTCACCCAGTCGAGCACGCCGTTGATGTCCGCATCGGTATAGTCGATCTTCTGCGCTGTCAGAAACTCCTTGAACTGCTTCAGCACAGCATCGTCCACCGTGAAATCCTTCGTCACGGACTTGCTGGCGAGATAGTGCTTGCTGAAGTTGAAGAAGGCATAGTGCTGCAGCAACGTGTCCTGGAAGTGGTTGGGCTTGGGCGCCTCAATCTTCTCGTCGGGTGTAATGCCGCCGCCGCCGTACACCGTGCGGCCAGAGTCCGTGAGCTTGACCTCGCGATTCTTGTTGTCCGTCGGCATGGTCGCTGCATCGCGCACGTAGTAGTAGTCGTACAGCGAGACGTTGTCGTAGTTGCGCTGGATCAGCCGTCCGCTGGGCGTGTAGTAGTGGTAGGTGGTTAGCGCCAGGCCGGTGTCTTCCGCAATGGGGTACACGGTCTGTACCAGACCCTTGCCGAAGGTAGTTTCGCCTACCACCAGCGCGCGATCATGATCCTGTAGCGCGCCGGAGACGATCTCTGCCGCCGATGCCGTATTGCGGTTCACCAGCACCACAATGGGATACTTGGGCCCATCTTCGCCGTGGGCGGAGCGATACACCTGGTCCGGGCCGCCGCGGCCATGCTGCGAGACCACCACCTGCCCCTTCTCCAGAAACTTGTCCGCCATGTTCACGGCTTCGTTCAGCAGGCCGCCGGGATTGCCGCGCAGGTCGATCATCAGGCCCTTCAGCGGTCCCAGCCGGTTCAGCGCTTCGCCAACTTCGTGGCTGGTGGTCTCCTGGAAGTTGGTGACGTGGATGTAGCCGATTCCCGGCCGGATCATGTAAGCCAGGTCGACCGAGTAGCGCGGAATCTCATCGCGGATCAGGTCAAACACCAGCGGCTTGGCCTCGCCCTCGCGGCCCATGATGACCTTCACATGGGTGCCCTTGGGCCCCTTCAGCAGCGCAGCGACGCCCGCTGAATCCATGCCGTCGGTCGCCTTGCCGTCCACGGAAACGATCACGTCGCCTGGCCGGATGCCGGCCTTGTACGCCGGTGTGCCCTCAAACGGAGCCACCACCACAATCTTGTTGTTCTGCGGCTGGATGGTCATGCCCACGCCGTAGTAGCGCCCGTGCTGCTCCTCCCGCATGTCGTGAAAGGCCTTTGGATCAAAGAAGTTGGAGTGCGGGTCCAGGGTGTGCAGCATGGCCGGAATGGCCCCGTCGTAGATGCTCTTGTCGATTGCCTCGGAGTTCAGCGGCGTGGCGTAGTTCTGTTCCACCACGGCATATACGTCAGTGAACTTGTGCAGGCTGTCGCGCAGGGTCGATTCGTCTGAGGCAGACTGCGCGCGCAGGCGCTGATTGGCGGCCATGCCCGCAAGTCCGCAGATGGCGAGAAACAGCGTGGCAGAAAAGAGCGAACGGCGAGTACGGGAAGACATGCTGTGGCAGAACCTCGGGCGCAGCGAAAACGCTGCTTAATAGACGAAGTATACATCCGTGAGTGAGCCGCAGGTGGCCGCGGCGGCCCGTTTCCAGCAGCCACGGGCTGCGAGCGGGCGGCCAGGGGCGGAATCCGGCTTGCAGAATCGCCCCTGCCGATTCGCAACGCAGGCCCTTCGCCATTTAGAATGACGGTACCGGATCCCGCGAGTCCAAAGCCGCAAGCGCCGAGAGGCCACCGTGGCGAGGGCACGGTATGACCGCGCGCGGGCGGGATAGATTAGAGACCTTTATACCCATGACTCTTCGTACATCGCAGCACCTGCCGCAGGCCGCAAACCTTCTCCCCACGCAGCGCACGGCACAACCTCTGCAGCATCGCGTACTTTGCATTATGGCCGCCATGGGTTGTCTGGTCTTTGCCACGGCAGCGCCCGCACAGGCTCCAGCTCCAGTCCTGGTCACGCCGCCGCCGTCGTCAGCCTCTCTGCCGCTGCCTGCCCCCATTACGCCCAACGGCACCGTGGTGGAAGACGTGATTGCCCGCATCAACGACCAGATCATTACCCGGTCTGACGTCGAGCGCGCGCAGATGCAGTTTGACCAGGAAAGCCAGAGCCGCGAGCTCACGCCCGATGAGAAGGCAGAGCGTCAGCGCAACCTGCTCCGCGACCTCATCGACCAGCAGCTCCTGCTCTCCAAGGGCAAGGAACTCGGCATCAACGCCGATGCGCAGGTCATCACCCAGCTTGACGAGATTCGCAAACAGAACCACTTCAACAGCATGGAAGAGCTGGAGAAGGCGGCGCAGCAGCAGGGCGTCTCCTTTGAAGACTTCAAGGCCAACATCCGCAACAACATCATCACCCAGCAGGTCGTGCGCGACGAGGTTGGCCGCCGCCTGCAGCTCACCCATGCGGATGCGCAGCAGTACTACGACGCGCACAAGGCGGATTTTGCCCAGCCCGAGAGCGTCAAGCTCAACGAAATTCTGATTGCCACGCCCTCCCCTGAAGGCCAGATGCCCGATGACGCAACCGTTGCCGCCGCCAAGGCGAAGGCGGATGATGCAGCAGCCAGGCTCAAGACAGGCGCATCGTTTGAGGCGCTCGCAAAGCAGGTCTCTAATGGCCCCACCGCGGCACAGGGCGGCGATCTCGGCGAATTCAAGCGCGGCGCGCTGGCCAAAGAGCTGGAAGACAAGACATTTTCGCTGCCTGTGGGCGGCGTGACAGACCCCATCCGCACCCGGCAGGGCTACGTGCTGCTGAAGGTCATGGCGCATACCCCCGGCGGCGTTCCTCCCATCGCCGACGTGGAGAGCCAGGTTGAAGAAGCTGTGTACATGGGCAAGATGCAGCCAGCCCTGCGCGCTTACCTCACCCAGTTGCGTGAAGAGTCATACATTGACATCAAGCCCGGTTTTATCGACACGGGGGCAAGCTCGAAGCAGACCAAGCCGATCTTTACGGCCTATGCCCAGCCCACAGTGAAGAAGAAGGCAGTAGTCGAAAAGAAGCGTTTTGACCGCCACGGCCACATCATCAATACCGCATCGCTCGCCGCAACGCCGGTAGCTGCAACGCCTGCCGTGGCGATCGCCCCCACCAAGCCGCAGACCGCCAAGGTCATTCCTGGCAAGCATGGCAAACCGGCAAGAATCAAGCGTGAGAAGGTTCGCTTCGGCCAGGCTCCCCGCGAGACGCTGCCGGAGGTAGCGGGCTCGCAGAAGTCTACTCCTGTGCCCACTGAAGTAGGTTCCGCGCAGACCACCACCAGCATGGTCTCTGAGGCCCTGCCTGAGCAGACCGCGCCCTCGACCGATGCTGACCCGCTCGGCCCCAAGTCTGGCCCCAAATCGAAGTCGCGTTTTGCTGCCCGTCCCCCTTCGCCGAAGAAACCCAAGGTCAGGCACGTTGCCGCGGCGCCTGTTGCGCCTACGGTAGAAGAGACCTCGGCAGAGAAGACGCAGGCTGCCCCGCTTGGATTGAACGGCGACACGTCGAAGAAGAAGACCAAGGTCAAGCACAAGGGGCCGAAGGAGCGGATTACGCAGAAACCTGCTCCTGCAGCGCCGGCAGCCACTACGCCTGATAACACCGTGGCTCCGGGCACGGTCCCTCCGCCGCCTGCCGCAACGTCGAAACCGTAACCGGCAGCAGCGTTCATTCGCCGTATCACCCGTGCCAGGCTTTCATCCTCTGGCGTGGCCGCAATGCATGGAGACTCCATGAAAGACTTCTTCATCATCGACGCGCCGAAGTTTGAGAACAAGAATGTTGACTCCTACTTTGTGCTGTCATCCATCCAGCAGCGCGAACGCAAGCAGGGCGGCGCATATCTCGCCCTGGTCCTAAGCGACAAGACCGGCAGCTTCGACGCGCGCATGTGGGAAGACTTTTCCGATGCGCTGGCCACCTGTACCGCGGGCAGCTATGTGAAGGTGCGCGGCCAGGTCAGCAACTACCAGGGAAAGTTCCAGATCACGCTACAGCGCATGCGCATGGCGGCAGATAGCGAGGTCGAGCCGTCTGACTTCCTCGCCGTCACCACCCGCGACATTGAGGCCATGTGGATCGAGCTACGCGCCCACGTTGCCGGCTTCAAAAATGCAGACCTCAAGCGGCTGGTCAACGCCTTCCTCGACGACGCAGAGATTGCCGCGGCCTACAAAAAAGCGCCCGCAGCCAAGCTGCTGCATCATGCGTGGATCGGCGGACTGCTGGAGCACGTCGTTGGCCTGCTCGCGGTGGCAAAGGCGATCAGCCCCTGCTATCCCGAAGCCGATCTCGACCTCATCATGACCGGCTGCATCCTGCACGACATCGGCAAGACGCGCGAGCTGGCGTGGAAGACCTCATTCCGCTACACCCTCGAAGGCCTGCTCATCGGCCACATCAGCATCGCTATGGGCATGCTGCGTGAGAAAATTGAAGCGCTGAGCGATTTCCCTGACAAGCTGCGCATCCTGGTCGAGCACATGATCCTCAGCCACCATGGCGAGTACGAGTTCGGCTCGCCCAAGCTGCCCATGCTGCCCGAAGCGATCATCTTCCACACCATTGACGATCTCGAAGCCAAGCTACAGGCCGTGCGCACCGAGTTCGCCCTGCAGGAGCGCAACGGCAGCGCGCCAGACGAGATGACCGAGCGCATGTGGGCGCTCGATAACCGCCAGATACTGAATACGAAGCGCTATCTCAGCGACACGGAGAAAAAATAGCCATGCCTTTTCTGCTGAAGACAGAGCCCGATGTCTACTCCTTCGCTGACCTGGTGCGCGATAAGGAAACCATATGGGATGGCGTCGCCAATCCCACCGCGGTGAAGTATCTGCGCGAGATGAAGAAGGGCGAGACCCTCATCATCTATCACACCGGCGATGAGAAGACGGCGATGGGCACGGCCACGGTGGTCAGCGTAGATGCGGCGGACCCCAAGGTTCCGCTGGTAAAGATCAAGGTGGGCAAGGCGATCAAGCAGCCGAAGACGCTGGCGCAGATTAAGGCGAATTCCATCTTCAAGACTTCGCCGCTGGTCATTATCGGGCGGCTGGGCGTAGTGCCGCTGACGGCGGCACAGTGGGACTGGCTGGTTGGCTGAAGTACAATTTTCCTTGCCGCGTGTCTTCCCCGGCAACTGAATGAGGCGATAGAGATGCTCAGATTTTCGACAGCGGGCGAATCTCACGGCGAGAGCCTGGTGGCCATGGTCTCCGGTCTTCCGGCCGGTGTGGATGTTGATCCCGAGTACATTGCCCGCGAACTCTGGCGGCGTCAGCAAGGCTATGGCCGCGGCGGCCGCATGCGCATTGAGCAGGACCTCGCGCACATCCTCAGCGGCGTGCGCCACGGCAAGACCATCGGCTCGCCCGTGGCCATGGTCATGGCCAATCGCGACTGGAAGAACTGGACGGAGATTCTTCCCGTTGAAGAAGGTGATCCTGCCAAACACAAGGCCGTCGCCTCTCCGCGCCCCGGCCATGCTGATCTTGCCGGTGCGTTGAAGTATGACTTCGCCGACGCGCGTTACGTGCTGGAGCGCGCCAGCGCCCGCGAGACCGCAGCGCGCGTAGCTGCCGGCGCTCTGGCCAAGCTGTTGCTGAAGCCCCTGGGCATTGAGGTTGCCAGCCACGTCGTGCGCGTTGGCACAGCAGAGCTCACGCGCCCCGCGCAATGGGAAGAGATTGCGGCGCTGCGCAACCAGCCCGAAGTTCTGCTGGGCTGCGTGGATGCTGACAGCGAAGCTGCGATGAAAGCGGAAGTCGATAAGGCGCTCCGTACCGGCGATACTGTCGGCGGCATATTCGAAGTCGTGGCGCACGGCGTTCCTCCCGGCGTAGGCACCTATGCCAACTGGGACGAGCGCCTCGACGGCCAGCTGGCCTGGGCGCTGATGTCCCTGCAGGCGGTGAAGGCGGTGGAGATCGGACGTGGCGTCACCGCAGCAGAGTCCTTCGGCTCCGTCGTGCACGATGCCATCGAATACGGCGACAAGCCCGAAGGCTTCACCAAATTCACCCGCGAGCACAACAACGCCGGCGGCATCGAAGGCGGCGTCTCCAACGGCGAAGACATCGTCATCCGCGGCTACCTGAAACCCATCTCCACGCTGCGCCGTCCGCTTGCTTCGGTTAATTTCGAGACGCGCGAGCCGGTGAAGGCGGCCTACGAACGCTCTGACGTCTGCGTGGTTCCGGCTGCGGGCGTAGCCGGAGAAGCGATGATCGCTCTGGCGCTGGCCAGGCTGGTACTGGAAAAATTCGGCGGAGACTCCCTGCGCGAACTCAAGCGCAACTTCGACGGCTATTGCGAGCAGATAAAGCGCTTCTAAGCGTATAAGAAATTCAGCCGTGTGAGATAGCAATGATCTACAAAGTGATTAAATATCCCGACCCAGTTCTGATGCAGAAGGCAGAGCCCATTACCGTCTTCGACAAGAAGCTGCATGCGCTCGTGGAAGATATGTTCGAGACGATGTACGTGGAGCAGGGCATCGGCCTGGCTGCGCCGCAGATCGGCATCCTGCAGCGGCTCACGGTGATCGACGTCAGCTTCAAAAAGAATCCCGAAGAGAAGATCGTCCTCATCAATCCTGAGATCATCGAGTGCGAGGGCAAGCAGCTGGAAGAAGAGGGCTGCCTTAGCCTGCCCGAGATTCGCGAAAAGGTCTCGCGCCACGCATGGGTCAAGCTTCGCGCGCAGGACGAGCACGGTGATTGGTACGAGTACGAGGGCACCGAGCTGCTCTCTCGCGCCTTTCAGCACGAGCTCGATCACCTTGACGGCATACTCTTCATTGACCGCATCAGCCAGTTGAAGCGTACCCTGGCGTTGCGCAAGATCAAGAAGCTGCAACGCGCCGGCGAGTGGTAGCGTGATGCGAATTGTCTTCTGCGGAACCCCGGAGTTTGCCGTGCCCGTGCTGGAGGCGGTAGTCGCCGCCGGGCATGATGTGCAGCTGGTGGTGACGCAGCCTGACCGCGCCAGTGGACGCGGCCTCGAGCTAACCGCTCCGCCGGTCAAGCGCACCGCCATCGCGCTCGGCATCCCCGTTACCCAGCCTGAGAAGATCAAGACCAACGTAGAATTCCAGCAGCAGCTCACAGCCATCGCGCCAGACGTCATCCTCGTCGTAGCCTACGGCCGCATCATCCCGCAATGGATGCTCGACCTGCCCCGCCACGGCAACCTGAACCTCCACGCCTCGCTGCTGCCGAAGTATCGCGGCGCAGCACCCATCCAGTGGGCCGTCGCCAGCGGCGAGCGCATCACCGGCAACACCACCATGCGCATCGACGCTGGGCTCGATACCGGCGACACGCTGCTGCAGAGCGAAGTTCCCATCGGCCCCGGGCAGACCGCGCAGGATCTCTTCAGCATCCTCGCCGCCGATGGCGCACCGCTCATGGTGGAGACGCTCCGCCAGCTCGAAGCCGGCACCATCACCGCGAAGAAGCAGGACGATGCGCAGGCCACCCTCGCGCCCATCCTCACGCGCGAAGACGGCCGCATTCGCTTCGACCGCGATGCGCAGACCATCTTCAATCGCTGGCGCGGCTTCCAGCCCTGGCCCGGCGCGCACACCACCTTTCGCGGAAAGAAGTTCATCGTGCACACCATGCACGTCGCCGAGGGCGTCACCCTCGACCCCGGCGCGCTTGCCGTACACGATGGTCAACTGCACGTTGGCTGCGCACAGGGCACGGCCTTGAAGCTGGAAGAAGTGCAGTTAGAAGGAAAGAAACGGATGGCAGCAATGGATTTTGTACACGGCTATGCCGGCGCACTAAGCGAGAAGCTGGGCCAATGACGACCGCGAAGCCATCGACCGTAAAGATTTCGCCCGCTCGCGCCGCTGCGTTTCGCATTCTCGTCAGCGTGGCCGAGGGCGCGCACAGCGACGACCTCATCTTCGCCCCTGCGGTCACCGCGCTCTCTGAGCAGGATCGCAACCTCACCATGGCGCTGGTCATGGGCGTGCTCCGCTGGCAGATCTCGCTGGACGCCGCCTTCGGCGCGCTGCTCGACCGCCCCCTGCAGAAGATGACGCCAGAGGTGATGGTCGCCCTGCGCATGGGCCTCTTCCAGCTCTGGTATCTCGATCGCATTCCCGACCACGCCGCCATCTCAGAAAGCGTTGAGCTCTGCCGCGCCGCGAACCACGCCTACGCCACCGGCATGGTCAATGCCGTGCTGCGCAAGCTCGCACGCGCAGGCAAGTCCCCGGCGCCCAAGCGCAAGCTCGTGCTTACCCCGCAGTTTCTCGCCGAAGAGTACGCGCATCCTGAGTGGATGGTGGCGCGCTGGATGAAGACCTACGGCGCGGCGGCGACGGAAAAGATTCTGTCAGCAGACCAGAGCGCCTCCATCTCTTCCGTACATTGCGCGAGCGAAGAGGGTGCATCCGGCGATGAGCCAGTCGCCGCCTCGCTCTTTGCAGAGCCCGCGCAGAAGCCGCTCTGGCCCATCATCGATGAAGGCTCGCGCCTGATTGCCGAGCTTGCAGCCGCAGGCACGGCACAGAAGATTCTGGATTGCTGCGCTGCCCCCGGCGGCAAGACGCTGGTGCTCGCCCTGCGCCATGCTGACGCTGCCATCACCGCGGCAGACAACAGCGCCGAGCGGCTCACGCGCATGCAGCAGCGGCTGCGCAAATTTCCCTATGCGGCTCGGGTGCAGTGCGATCTGCTGGACGCGACGCGCATGGAGCCACAGGAAAAATACGACCGCATCCTCTGCGACGTCCCGTGTAGCGGGACAGGTACTCTCTCGCGTAATCCTGAGATTCGCCATCGCTTGCGCGCGGCCGATCTCTCCATCCAGGCCAAACGTCAGCGGGCGATTCTCACATCGGCCCTTGCCGCACTTGCTCCCGGCGGACGTTTGATCTACTCGACCTGCTCACTGGAGCCGGAAGAGAATGAGCAGGTGGTAGAGACAGTGCTGGCATCCGCTCAGGGCCTGCGCGTCTTGCCGGTTGCAGATACGCTACGCCAGCTTACGGATGCAGCTGTACTCACAAGTGAAGCTGCGGCGATGCTGTCGGCAACGGCGCTGCGCGGAGACTATCTGCGCACACTGCCCGGTGTGCATCCCTGCGATGGATTCTTCGCCGCCGTAATCGAAAAAATCTAGCGGCGTGTGAACTGAACCGGCGCAGGCGAGAGCCGCGCAACCCGGCCATCCTCAGCCTTCTGAAAGAGAACGCTGGATGTGCAAAATTCGGCGTCGCGCGCGGAGCGATGCTCCACGTGCGCCACATTCGGCGGCGCGGCGCGGTTGAAGAGCTTCACGCTGCCATGGCAATCCTTGCAGCGGAATGCAGTATCGCCGTCAACCACGGCTTCAGCAACAGCCTTCACCTTCCAGAAAAATTCGTACCCGCCAGCGGCGCGTACACGGCGGCGTTGCACATCACACTCGTATAACTTTTCACGGACGATTGCCATGATTTCCTTTTCGCGGCGGAGTGCGCCGCATGAAACGTGAGAGGTGCGCTTGGAGTTCTCGTGCGATCGTGCTGGGAAAGGCTCTTGTTCGAGTATCTGTTGCGGCTGCCTAAATGCCGCTGCTTAATTTCGAATACTGCTGCGCGAAGCGCGTCCGCCCGTCCGGCTAGGACCCCGTACCGCCAACCGTCATGCGGTCGAGCTTGATCGTTGGCATGCCAACGCCTACGGGCACGCTTTGCCCATTCTTGCCGCAGGTGCCGATGCCTTCATCCAGCGCCAGATCGTTGCCCACCATCGACACATACTTCAGCGCCTCCGGCCCATTGCCGATCAGCGTTGCGCCCTTCACCGGCGCGGTCACTTTGCCGTCTTCGATCAGGTACGCTTCGCTGGCGGAGAAGACGAACTTGCCGTTCGTGATGTCCACCTGCCCGCCGCCGAAGTTCACCGCGTACAGGCCGCGTTTCACGCTCTTGATGATGTCTTCCGGCACGTCGTCGCCGTTCAGCATGTAGGTGTTCGTCATGCGCGGCATGGTGAGCTGCGAATAGCTCTCGCGCCGCCCGCTGCCGGTGCTGGTGCCGCCCATCAGCCGCGCAGAAAGCTTGTCTGACAGGTAGCCCTTCAGAATGCCGTTTTCGATCAGCACATTCTCCTGCGTCGGCGTGCCCTCGTCGTCTACGTTCAGCGAACCGCGGCGGCCCGGCATGGTGCCGTTATCTACCACCGTCACCTTCGGCGATGCCACCTGCTGGCCGATCAGTCCTGCAAACGCAGAGGTCTTCTTGCGATTGAAATCCGCTTCCAGCCCATGCCCTACCGCTTCGTGCAGCAGCACGCCGGGCCAGCCCGGGCCGAGCACCACTTCCATCTCGCCCGCTGGTGCAGCTACCGCGCCCAGTTGAAGGACCGCGCCGCGTGCAGCCTCGCGCGCAAAGTGCTCTGGCGATTTGTTGCCTTCAAAGAAGTCCAGCATCACGCGCCCGCCGCCGCCAGAGGTGCCGCGCGCCGTGTTGGTCCCGTCCTTGGCGATCACGAACACGTTCAGCCGCGCCAACGGCTGCGTATCGCTGGCAAAGGTGCCATCGCTCGCGGCGATCAGGATGCGGCGCAGTTCGTCGTTGAAGCTGGCGCGTACCTGGTGAATGCGTGTGTCAAATGCGCGCGCCGCCTTGTCTGCGCGTAGTATCAGTTCCAGCTTGGCCGCAAGGTCCGTATCGGTTCCCGCAATGGGGTAGAGCGCCGGGGTCTTCGTCTCGGTAAATCCCTGCACCGTCTGCTTCGCCGGGCCATTGGCGATCAGTGCAGCGGTGCGCGCCGCGCGCAGCAGCCGGTCCGCGGAGAGATCGTCGGTATAGGCGAAGCCCGTGCGTTCGCCGCTCACCACCCGTACGCCACAGCCCACGCTGATACCCTGGCTGGCGGTCTTCACCAGCGATTCGTCCACGCCGATGGAGGTCGATGTGACCGATTCGAAGTACAGGTCAGCGTAATCGCCCCCGGCAGAGAGCGCCTCGCCCAGGCAGCGCTCCAGCAGACGCTCGGAGATGCCGAGTTTGTCCATGAAATAGCGCTTGTGGTCCGGAATGGGGGAAGGCGCGGTAAGCGTGGTCATTACCCCTATTCTAGGCTCTGTTGCGCACCCTGTCATGCGCCATTCACCGCTGGATGCTACTATCGTCCGCCCGAAGGGTCCGCCGTAGTCGCCGTGTTCAGGTCAATATTCAGCCCAGGCGCGGCAGAAACATGGCAGTTACCGTCGCGCGCATAGCTTGCGGCGCAGGCGCGGGTTATCTCCGGCCGCCTCGGCGACTGCGCAAACTGCCACACCACCGCATCGCTGGTGCCAGACTGCCCCACCGGCGGCGCATGCGGTGTGCATCCCGGCGCAGGCGGGCAGGCGTCTTGTGCCACCCACAGCGCGATGGGGAAGGGTTGCCGTGCCCGGATGTCTGCCGCCGTCGTGATCGTGACGCCGTGGCCCTCGTTCACCGGCTGGCCAGAGCAGTAGACGCCCGGCCTCATCTCCGATTGCCGCACCGCGGCTGCCCACGCAAAGAGATACGCCGCCTGCTCCGGCAGCATGCGCCCGCCCTCTTCCATATCCAGAAAAATCAGCGTCCCCGTCGGAAACCCCTCGGCGTGCGCTGCATTCACCGCTGCTGCGCCATCGCGTGTACCCAGGGCGGCAGCGTCCCCACGCTGCAACTGGCTGTCGAGACGACCATTGAATAGCACCAGGAAGCCGAATCCAGCCTGCACCAGCGTGCTTCTGTGTCCCTGCCAGCTATTCCTGGTCGTCCCCGGCGGATTGTTCAGCCAGTACCCGGTATAAGCGAAGGTGGCATGCAGCGCCGGCAGCGCCGCATCGCCCGGATAGCCATTGCGGTCGAACCCCAGAAAAGCCGTCTGCTGCGCCCCCAGCTCCGCGCCGCACAATGCAAAAAACATCAGGATCACAACAGAGAATGTGTAGGCGTGGCGATGCATGAAATAGCGAGACTCCTTGCCAAGTGTACCAACTCCCGCCCCAGCGCGCCCTGCGCAATCCGCCTCGTGCATCGCCAGCATTGACGCCTGTTTTGCAGCGATCTGGAACGCTTCGCTCGTGTTGGTTGCCAACCGTAACTTGAAGTGCTGCCGGGTTCCTGTTACTCTCCTGCGGATTGCAAATGACCGAATATGCCATCGTCGAAAGTGCACCGCCGAGTGATGAATCGCGCCTCGCGTGGATGGCGCTGACCCTCACACCGGGCATGGGCCCAACGCGAATTCGCAAGGCCATCGAGCGTCTGCGCACCGCTGGCGACGTGGCCCATCTCTTCCAGGCGCCCCTTACCGAGCTCGAAGCCTGCGGCATGCCCGCTGCGTCTGCCCAGTTCATCTTCGATGGCCGCGCTCGCGCCGCCGCCGAGGGCGAGGTCAAGCGCCTGGCCGAGCTGGGTGGCCGCTTCCTCACGCAGGATTGCGCCGAGTACCCCGAGCGCCTGCTGGAGATCTACGATCCCCCCGCCGTCCTCTGGCTGCACGGCGACGCCAAGCTGCTGGCCCACCCCGGAATCGCCGTAGTCGGCACCCGCCACCCCACCCCTTACGGCAGCGGCATGGCCCACTCCCTCTCGCGCGACCTCGCCCTCCGCGGCCTCACCATCCTCAGCGGCATGGCCCGCGGCGTGGACACCGCTGCGCACAAGGCAGCCATCGAGGCCCACGGCAAGACGGTCGCCGTTTGGGGCACCGGCATCGACGTCATCTATCCCAAAGAAAACAAAAAACTTGCTGAGCAGATACTCTCCAGCGGCGGCGCCATCATCTCCGAATACCCCCTGGGAACCTTTCCCGCTGCGCAGAATTTTCCCGTCCGCAACCGCATCCTCAGCGGCATGTCTGTCGCCGTTCTGGTCATTGAAGCCGGCGAATACAGCGGCACCCGCATCACCGCCCGCTGTGCGCTCGAGCAGAATCGCGACGTCTATGCCGTCCCCGGCAACGTGACCAACAAGAACGCCTGGGGCCCCAACACGCTGATTAAGCAGGGCGCCCGCCTCACTGCCACCTGGGAAGATGTCTGGGAAGACCTTCCCTCGCAGGTCCGCCAGGAGCTGGAAACCGACCTGGAGCAGAAGGCTGAGGCCCAGGGCCTCCTGCCTGAGCATGAATCCGCCATGCCACCCGGTGCATCCTTATTAACGGACCAGCCTCTTCCCGAGCACGAACGCCAGGTTCTGGAGCAGCTTCGCCACGACGAATCCATCCAGCTGGACGAGCTTATTGAGAAGCTGGAAACCACTCTGGGCTCGGCGGAGATCTTCACCGCCTTGTTTGAACTGGAGCTGGCTGGCCGGATAAAACAGCTTCCCGGAAAAAATTATGTTCGCAGTTTTTAGGGGGCGCTCGTTGCTCCTATAAACACTGCTCTGTTTCGAGGCTGTGCAAATCCTCGTAAACGATTGAGCCCTCAACGGTAAGCACCCCGCGCCGAAGGGGCTAAAACGCGCCTTCCGGCGGCAGGCTCTTGCACCGTTCCAGCCGTTGCTTCGTCTAATTTCGGAAGCATGGTGAATTGACACGCTCCCGCCAGTCCGTGTTAGGGTTCGACGAGTCTACTGCAAAATCGGAAATTCAGAGTGCAACACAGAAATGAGCAGGACAGGTAGCAAACGAATTTAAGCAAAACAAGGAAGCAATCAAGGACACATGGGTAAATCTCTGGTTATCGTTGAATCGCCGGCCAAGGCCAAGACGATCAACAAATATCTCGGCAACGACTACATCGTAGAGGCCTCGCTGGGCCACGTGATGGATTTGCCGAAGAACGACATCGGCGTCGAGCTGAAGAAGCGCACCTTTGCGCCCACGCTGATCGTGTCACCCGGCAAGGAAAAGATCGTAGACCGCCTCAAGAAGCTGGCCGCCAAGGCTGACGCCATCTATCTCGCGCCCGATCCTGACCGCGAAGGCGAAGCCATCGCCGAGCATCTGCGCATGCAGCTTGAGCCCGCCATGAAGAAGGGCAGCACCATCCAGCGCGTCACCTTTAATGAGATCACCAAGAAGGCCGTGCAGGCCGCCTTTGGCCACGCCCGCGCCGTCGACCAGAACCTCGTCGACGCGCAGCAGACCCGCCGTGTCCTCGACCGCCTCGTCGGCTATCAGATCTCCCCGCTCCTCTGGGACAAGGTGCGTCGCGGCCTCTCCGCTGGCCGCGTCCAGACCGTCGCGCTGCGCCTCATCGTCGAGCGCGAGCACGAGATCAACGGCTTCAAGCCCGTCGAATACTGGAACATTGACGCCACCCTGCACGCTGACAAAAGCTCGCAGGAGTTTGTCGCCCGCATGATCGGCATCGAAGGCGAAGCCATTCGCGTGGCTGACAAGAAAGACGCCGAAGGCAAAGAGCAGTTCATCGCCAACGCCTTCCCCGGCAAGAGTTTTGTTGACCCCGTCATGGCGCAGCTTGAGAAAGCCGCCTGGCGCGTGCGCTCGGTTGAGAAGAAGGAGCGCCGCCAGAATCCCCGCGCCCCCTACACCACCAGCAAGCTGCAGCAGGATGCCAGCGGCCGTCTCGGCTTCAACGTGCGCCGCACCATGGGCGTCGCCCAGCGGCTCTATGAAGGCGTTGAGATCGGCCAGGAAGGCACCGTCGGCCTCATTACCTACATGCGTACCGATTCCACCCGCATGAGCCCCGACGCCGTCACCCACATCCGCCAGTACGTCGCCAAGCGCTTCGGCGACGACTATCTGCCCAAGGCCGAGAACATCTACAAGACCAAGAGCAGCGCGCAGGATGCGCATGAAGCCATCCGCCCCACTGACGTCTCGCTCACGCCCGAGAAGATTCGCCGCTACCTCAGCGACGAGCAGTTCCGCCTCTACCAGATGATCTGGGAGCGCGCCGTCACCAGCCAGATGTCCGCTGCGCTCTTTGACCAGACCACGGTTGAGATTGACGCCAGGGCGGACAAGACCTACAACTTCCGCGCCTCCGGCAGCATCCTGAAGTTCGCCGGATTCCTCTGGTTCGATGAAGAGAAGAAGAAGGCAAAGGCAGAGCGTCAGGCCGCCATCGAAGACGAAGCCGCCGAAGATGGTTCCGTCGATCGCCGCCTCCCCGAGCTGAACGACGGCCAGTCGCTGGTGAAGACCGCGCTCGATGCGCAGCAGAAGTTCACCCAGCCGCCGCCGCGCTTCAACGAAGCCAGCCTGGTGAAGACGCTCGAAGAGAAGGGCATTGGCCGCCCCTCCACCTACGCGTCCATCATCAACACCATTCAGGACCGCGATTATGTGAAAAAGATCGCGAAGAAGTTTGTGCCCACTGAGATCGGTATGGTGGTCACCGAGCTGCTCGTCAAAAACTTCCCCTACATCTTCAAACTCGCCTACACCGCGCAGCTTGAGGGCGAACTGGATGCCGTGGAAGCAGGCTCAGAGAAGTGGACCGACCTGCTCAGCGCCTTCTACGACCACTTCGAAGACGAGCTGGCCGCCGCCGGCAACACCATGGAAGACATCAAGCGCATGGAGCAGACCACCACCGAGATCTGCGACAAGTGCGGCGCTCCGCTGGTGCTCAAGTGGGGCAAGTTCGGCAGCTTCTACTCGTGTTCCAACTTCTCCAAGGCGAAGCCCATCACCATCGCCGCCGGCCCGTGGAAGAAGAACTCCAAGACCGCGATCAAGAAGGTGACGACTGCCTTCAAATTCCCCGTCACGGTGAAGACTGTGACCGGCGACGTGACCGATTTTGAAAAGGAAGTCACCGATGTAAAGTCGATGACCGCCGCGATTGAAGAGGCGTTCCCGCGCGGCAAGAAGGTGATCGTAGAGCCGTTCAGCTGCGACTTCACCAAAGAAAACTTCGCCGCCAAACCTGACCTCAGCTCGCCCGAAGCAGCCGATGCCGAGCAGGAAGAAGAGTTCTGCGACAACTGCGGCCGCCAGATGGTGCTGAAGAACGGCCCCTGGGGCCCGTTCATGAGCTGTCCCGGCTACAACGACGACCCGCCCTGCAAAACCATCCGCAAGCTCACGCAGAAGGTGCAGCAGAAGCCGCCCGTCGTGCTCGAAGAGAAGTGTCCCAAGTGCGGCAAGCCGCTGCTACAGCGCGAAGGCCAGTACGGCGAGTTCATCGCCTGCTCCGGCTTCCCCAAGTGCAAGTACGTGAAGCAGAATCTGCTCGACGTGAAGTGCCCCAAGTGCGGCGGTGACATCGCCGAACGCAAGGCCCGCACAGGGAACTACTTCTACGGCTGTACTAATTATCCGAAGTGCGATTTCACTTCCAACCAGAAGCTGATCGATCAGCCCTGCCCCAAGTGCGACTCGCCCTACCTGTTGGAGCTGGTGAACAAGGAAGGCGTCTTCCTGGTCTGCCCCAACAACAAGGAAGCCCTGCCCAAGCGCCGCCCGAAGAAGGGCGCCAAGGTCGAGGAAGAGAAGCCGCACAAGCCCTGCACCTTCGAAAAGCGCATCGGCGACGCCCCCGCCCCCGAAGAGGTCAAAGACCCCGTCCTGCCTGACCCGGAGAAGACCCGCCCGCTCGCGATGGCGTAAGCCGTTCGTATGGTCTAACAATAAAAGCGCCCGGAGTTACTCCGGGCGCTTTTGTTTACTTGCCGATGCCCAAGCTGGTGTTATCGCAAAGTTCGCTTTATATACCCTGTCATTCTGAGCGCAGCGAAGAATCTGCTTCTCTACCAATGCCGTTCGCGCCGCAAACCGCCGGGTGCCCCATTCATCACGCAGTTTCATCGCGGGATGAGTGGGACATCGTCGCGCAGCGGCCACCCGAGCGGAGCTCGAACCGCTCCCGCCCATCTTCCTCCGCTCCCCTCATCTCAACCGTGTCATTCTGAGCCGCAGGCGAAGAATCCCGACGCTCCCCACGTCACCCATACCGCAGAGAGCTTCCGCCGCACAAATGCTGCCGCATTCGCCGCGCAGCCTTATCGCAGGATGAGCATCGGAAACAAAAGACATTGAGACTGCACAAGAGTCGATGAAAATACAAACTTGCGACTGGCTCGACAAGCAGGAAGTTGCCCCTCGCAGGAGGAGCAATGTCCAGTTTGTCCGTCACTAGGGCACTACATAATTCCAATGGTGGTAATACGACCATTGGTATAGATAATACTAGGCTTTATCAAGACTACGAAGTCTGCCGCGACGACTGGGTTTTCTAGCCAATACTCCCCGGTTGAATCTCAGGTTGAATGCTTTCAAAAGGAATGAAAGGATCTGGCCCGTATTGATTTTCCCCATCGGTACCTCTCCTGCAGGTCCATATGAGCAGAATTGCGCCCACAATTGGAATAAACCCAAGCCAATAACACCATCCTGAGTGCTCGGTGTCGTGCAAACGGCGAACCATAACAGATACTGAGGGAACGATAATAGCCAGCCACGCTAAACATGAAAGCAGTTCAATTATCGGATATTTATTAAGAAGCAAACCGGGCACATAGGCAGCTAGATAAAAGGCAATACCGAAGAGCTGAAACCACCAGTACTCCGACCGCGATGCTCTGCCTTTGAATCTCGCATACTTTGCAAAGCATGTCTTAATAGACTCCGTGAAAGTCATCTGTGATCCTTGACCAACTTGTATCGGGAAGACCACACCATAATCATGGTGCGACTTTCCCAAGTCAAGGAAGAACTTCCATTGCCAGTTAACTTACAGTTCCGAGTCCAATGTCCCTATGGTCGGCAAACAAGAAGTAGGCAGGCGACCCCCATACGTCGCGGCTTGATGCGATGTGTAGGCATTCGCGCTGCATGCGAACGCTCCTTCCATCTCCGCTCCCGCCAATCGCCCCGCGTGCCACAGAGTCGGGTGCCCCATTCATCACGCAGCTTCATCGCGGGATGAGTGGTATATCGTCGCGTAGCGGCGACGCTCCCGCCCATCTTCCCATTACTACCACTCTCAACCGTGTCATTCTGAGCCGCAGGCGAAGAATCCCGACGCTCCCCACGTCACCCATACCACCAGAGAGCTTCCGCCGCACAAATGCTGCCGCATCCACCACGCAGCCTTATCGCAGGATGAGCGTCGGAAATAAAAGATATTGAGACTGCACAAAAGTCGATGAAAATTCAAACTTGCGACTGGCTCGACAAGCAGTAAGTTGCCCCTCACGGGAAGGAGCAATGTCCTGTTTGCCCGTCATTGGCTCAGAGCAGGCAATATCCGGGTTACCCGTAATACGCCCGCGAAGCGGAAATACACAAATGTCTACAGATCGCACTGTAAGCGAGATCCGGCATTCAAAACGATCATCCTTTCGCGCGAGAGGCGAAAATATGTATGGGATAAATCTCGTACTGGGTCAAGTCTCCGGTAACGAAAGGAGCGTTGTTGCTTGCTGCACTGTTATGCCGCCACCGCCAGCCGGTGGCCGACGGTCAATCGAATTTGCCGAAACCAGACTCTTCTGGCGACTCGCCATTCCAGCCAGGCCCGACGCTTGAGAACAGGTTCAGTTTGGCCAAATTGCCCCCCCGAATTTATCTGGATAGGTCGCCGTTTGAATCCAATAGAATGCCATCCAACGATAGCCCGTAGTTGGCCCTTGAATCTCAGTATTGCGACCGAGCGTTCGACCTTGCGCGGGGATTGTGTGCCAACCGTCTGGTTGTGAAACATAGATCAACTCCGTACCGTCGGGTTGCGGTAGCTGCGCTTCGGCGGGGACAGGAGGATTCAAAACGATAATCTGAAGAGCCTTCTTCCCTGTGCCGGATTGATTGACTTCGGCTACGCGATATGGGCCGGGAAGTCCCGCCTTGCGTAACTCTTCCAGGGCATGGGTTGCCACTGCATCTGCTTCCGCTTTGCTAAGCCAATGGGATCCAGTGGTGACGCTAAAAGTCCGCATTGGTCTCGCCGCACTCCCACCAGGACTGACCGGAACTACAAAAGCTACAGTGAGTTGTTGGTTGTGCTTCACAAAGTTGAAAATCCGGGATGGCAGAATCACCGCCAGCACGGAGAGCGCGGCGGCGGCGACCAGAACGGTTCGCGTTCTGCGGGTCAATGTCACCAGCATGGCTAACGCGCCTACAGTGATCCAGCACGATACAACCTGAAATTCGAAGACAGGCGTGACCATCCAAAACGAGTAGCGGGCCCACCACGGAATGTTCTGCATACCGGTTGTTGCTGCTGCATGATGACTCAACCACGCTATCCGTTCCTGGACCACGTAGTAGCACAGGCACCCCACCGCCGCTCCAACCACCGCTACGATAAATGCGTTGTGACGGTGGGAAAGCCATCGACGCGGATAGGCCGCGGCGGCGATACCAAGGACAGGGGCGAATGGTACGAGTTGCCCAAAGTATAACGGGAAGAATACAGTGACACCTCCCACCAACATGCCCGTTGCACGCATGACTCCGAGAATCAAGCTGCCTAGTATGAGGGTAGCAATGCTCGCCAACCCAAATCGCAGGAAGCGACTCGCTGGTTTCACGCTGGCTTCAGTTGAATGGTTCTGTATGGGGTGGGATTCCATTGACTTGCATTCCAATCTGGTGCTGTGAACAGGACCGGTGTTTCCTGCCGAACATGGTAATCCGACGGAGTAAGAAGTCAATAGAGGTGGAGGACTGACCCGCCTATATCCGATTTGACTTCAAACGGCATGAGCAGTGTGGCTTCTTAGATCGCAAGGATTGTAGCAAGGCAGGTATGTTCGATAAAGGCAGGGTGCCCCATTCATCACGCAGTTTCATTGCGGGATGAGTGGGACATCGTCGCGCAGCGGCGACCGCTTTGTCTCTTTGCCTTGCTTCAGCCGCTGAGGTTACGCCTTCATACCCGTACTCCACGCCATTCACCCCCTTGGCCCCCAAAGCGATACATCACTGTCCATGCAATATCCACGAGCTGTCCATGAACCATCCACAAACCGTCCATAAAAAAAACGAACTTCGTGGTGAGAACTGGCTGTAATCCATGTTTTTTTCCTCGAATTTCGCGTAAAAAGAATGTGATTCCAGTTTGGCGTAGTTCCCCTCGAAACTTGGTAAAATAGAAATAAGCCGTAAGAGTCACATGACCCGGCATGGGACCGTAACTCCTTTGTTTGCAAATATTTGATATCTAACCTGTTTGTTTTGAAATATTTAGCGCATATCGAATAGGCTAAGTCATTGCAAACAGGATATTTAGATTAAGGCAGGGGGGAGGGGATACCAGTACCATTTTGGCACTCCCCATTGCAATTTCCCCGCCATTATGGTCCACAGTGCCGCCTGCACTGGAAATGTTGCGAAAACCCTGCTAAAATAACTTCATATAGGCGTTTAGGGAACGTGCAGCGCCCGATGTAAGTCTTTGAAAACTGGAAGGTTACGACCCGTTATGGCAAAGGCAATTTGGAATGGTCAGGTTCTGGCCGAGAGCGATGCAGTAGAGACTGTTGAAGGCAACATCTACTTCCCGGATACCGCTGTGAAGCGTGAGTATCTCAAGAGCAGTTCCACCACCTCAAGCTGCCCATGGAAGGGCCAGGCGCGGTACTACACCGTCCAGGTAGACGGCCAGGAGAACTCCGACGCCGCCTGGTATTACCCAGACCCCAAGCCCACCGCCCGCAAGCTCAAGTATCACGTCGCCTTCTGGCGCGGCGTTGAGATCCTCAAGTAACTAGTACGCCTCAGTGAGCTCCAGCGGCAGGCGCACCTGAAAGCAGGTCGCCCCCGGCTTGGACTCCATGGTGATGAAGCCGCGGTGCCGCGCTACGATGCGTTGCGCCGTGTCCAGCCCCAGCCCCAGCCCGTCCCCCACCGCCTTCGTCGTGAAGAACGGCTCGAAGATGCGGCTGCTCAGCTCCGGCGCAATGCCGTGGCCGGAGTCCCGCACCTCCACCAGCGCCATCTCACCGCTCCGCGCAATCTTCACCTGCAGCGTCCCCGCCCCCTCCATCGCCTCCAGCGCATTCTCAATCAGCACCGTAAATACCTGATTTAATTCGCTTCCATACGCCTGGATCAACGGCATCTCCGCTTCATAACATCGCTCCACGGTAATGCCGTTCATGCGTGAGTTCAGCATGGTGAGCGTGTTATCCAGCGCAGCGGGCAGATCCACTTCCTGCACCGCGGCTTGATCCATATACGAATAATCCTTGATCGCGCGAATCAGGTCGAAGATGCGCGCGGTACTGTCCAGCACGGCTTCGGTCATGCGTTCGGCGCGCAGTGCAGACGCGAAGGAGCGAATGGCAACCGGCAGCACATCGGGGTCGGCAAAGCCCGCAAGCTCATCCAGCAGCTCCACCGAGATACTGGTCTCCGCCAATGTCGAGGCGACCTGCCACGCATCGCTCACGGCGTGCGCATTCAGCCAGCGGGTGATGGCGTCTTCGCGGTCAGCTTGCTCGATAGCACTGGTAGCCGCCTGCGCATCGGTAACGCCGCCAACCGGCACCACGGCGCGCGCTTTGCCCACCCACGCGCCGTAGCGGGCTCTCTGCTCCTCGTTCAGGCACATGGTGCCAAGCTGGTACTTCTGGTCTCCGTAGTGGCGCAGCTCGCCCAGCAGCGTGCGTGCGGCCCGCTGTGCGGCAGAGGCGGGGTTGTTGAGCTCGTGCGAGAGATTGCCGGCCAGCTTGCCGATGGCGTTCAGCTTCTCCGCCTGCTGCTCCAGCCGGGTCACCTCGCGGACGCGCGACAGCAGCACGGTGACGCAGCGCTGGGCCATGGAAGGGATGGCGGCCAGCATGGCGGGGAAGTCTTCCTTGGCGATGTCGAGCGCCCAGCCATCGCCGATCATGCGGCCATCGCCGCCGTAGTTCTTCATGCGCGAGTAGGGGAGCAGGCCAGTGATCTGGCCGCTCCGCGCGATGAAGAAGGCTATGGGGCCGGAGTTCTGGCGTTGCACCTGCACCTCGCCGCGCAGCAGGATGGTCATGCCGGTGACGGGCGCGCCTTCGCGGAAGATGATGCTGCCGGAAGTGGCGAAGCGCTCGCTGCCATGCTCTGCCAGCCAGAGGTAGTCTTCGTCGCGCATGTCCTGCAGCGGTGAAACATGGCGCAGTGCAGCGACAACTTCTTCAGTTGTGGAGCGGCGTGTAGTGACTGCGGTCGGGGAGGGCATTGGGGGAGTCCTCTGGGGCTATTTTGTCATGAAGCGATAGGGGTGCAAAAGGAAAGGGCGGCATCCATTGGATGCCGCCCCGTGATGCGTGGATGGATTAAGCCTTGACGACGCTGCCGTTTTCCACCTTGACCGGGTCAAGGAAGGGCATGGCAGAGCGGAGGCTGGCGCCGACGGTCTCAATCTTGTGAGCAGCTTCGCTGGCGCGGATGGAGGCGAAGTTTTTGCGGCCGGTCTCATTCTCCTCGATGAACTTCGCGGCGAAGGAGCCGTCCTGGATCTCGTCGAGCAGCTTGCGCATGGCCTTCTTCACGTCAGCGGTCACGATGCGCGGGCCGGCAACGTAGTCGCCCCACTCCGCGGTGTCAGAGATGGAGTAGCGCATGTAGGCGAGGCCGCCGCGGTACATCAGATCGACGATGAGCTTGAGCTCGTGCAGGCACTCGAAGTAGGCCAGCTCGGGCTGATATCCGGCTTCCACCAGCGTCTCAAAGCCTGCCTTGACCAGCGCAGCGGTGCCGCCGCAGAGCACGGCCTGCTCGCCGAAGAGGTCGGTTTCAGTCTCTTCGGTGAAGGTGGTCTGCAGCACGCCGGCGCGGGTGGTGCCGATGCCCTTGGCGTAGCTGAGTGCCTGGGCGAGCGCATTGCCGCTGGCATCCTGCTCCACTGCGACGAGCGCGGGAACGCCGCCGCCTTCAACGAAGACCTCGCGAACGCGGTGGCCGGGGGCCTTGGGCGCGACCAGCGAGACATCCACGCCCTTGGGCGGGGTGATGGTCTTGAAGCGGATGTTGAAGCCGTGGGCGAACATGAGCGTCTTGCCGGGGGTGAGGCTGGGCTCGACATCGGCTGCGTAGATCTTGTGCGTGATCTGGTCGGGGGTGAGCATCATGATGACGTCTGCCCACTTGGTGGCGTCGGCGACGGACTTCACTTCGAGGCCGGCCTTCTGCGCTTTGGCGACGGAGGTGGAATCTGCGCGGAGGCCGACGACGACATGCACGCCGGAGTCTTTCAGGTTGAGCGCATGGGCGTGGCCCTGTGAGCCGTAGCCGATGATGGCGACCTTCTTGCCCTGGATGATGGAGAGGTCTGCATCTGCGTCGTGGTAAGTCTTAGCCATTTTGTTTTCCTTTGCTTTCTGTAGTTGAAATTTCTAACTTGCC